>CBIHQL010000130.1:0-9315 GCA_966211855.1 uncultured bacterium | reverse complement strand
CTAAGGGCTATTTTCTAGATCTCAGCCTTGCACGTCAAATTCGAGTTAAGTGTTTCTGGTTCTTGAGCAAAGATCTTGATCTAATTCTTGTTCCCTCGCCCCGTGGGAGAGGGTTAGGGAGAGGGCTTCTGAGGTGCTATCTGATCAACACGATCGCTGAGGTCTCTGAGTTGGGCGTTGAGTTCGCGTTGGCGTTCAATTAGGGCTTGAAAGTCGGCTCTGGTGGCGAGGTTGGCGCGGTTGGTGCTGAGGGGTTGGGTGATGTTGTTGAGGCAGTTGTTGAGTCCGGCGGCAAATTCGTAGCGGGTGATGGGGCGATCGCCGCGAAAGGTGCCGTCAGGATAGCCGGAAATACAGCCAGATTGGGGTGCAGGTTGGTTTTCGGTCGATTCGGTCTGGGCGAGGAGTTTCCCAGGTACGGCAATCAAGGTAGCTAGGGTCAAGGTAACGCCTAGTAATGTGGAGTTGAGCGATCGCGGCTGAGATTGAACTGGAAACATCACTAGCTCCTCGCTGGTGCAATAGACTTTTCCACGCTATCAAATCGCTATGAGAGTTTGTAAGGCTGTGACGAGTTGATGGATGTGTTCAGTTGTATGGGTTGCCATGACGGTGATTCGCAAGCGGCTGGTGGGTACGGTGGGGGGACGGACGGCGGAGACTAAAATGCCCATGTCTCGGAGTTGTTGACCCATCTGTACAACTGTGGCGGCATCGGCAACTTGCAGGCAGAGAATGGGAGACTCGGAGGGTAAGGGCTGTAGGGATGGGTTGGTTTCTAGGTAGAGTTTTTCTGACAGGGGGTTTTGTAGGAGGTTGACGTTTTGCCAAAGTTGGGTGCGCCGCTCTGGTTCTTGCTGGACGATCGCGATCGCGGCTAAAGCGGCGGCGGTGTCGGCGGGGGAGAGTCCTGTGGTGTAAATCCAACTGGGGGCACGGTTGCGGAGGAAGTCGATTAGAGTCGCTGAACCTGCAACATAACCACCCAAGCTCCCCAAGGCTTTGCTCAAGGTGCCCATTTGAATTAAGGGTTGACCGCTACAGCCTAGGTGCTCGACACAACCTGCTCCGGTGGCTCCCATCACGCCTGTACCGTGGGCTTCATCCACGAGCAACATCGCTTCAAATTCTTGGGCGATCGCGACTAATGCTGGCAACGGGCAGAGGTCACCATCCATGCTAAACACGCTGTCAGTGAGAATCAAGCAACGACGGTGGCGATCGCGGTTGAGCGTGAGTTTCTCGCGCAGGTCTTCTATATCGTTGTGAGCATAGTCTAAGACGGTTGCACCGCTGAGCACGGCACCATTCTTGAGGCTGGAGTGGTTGTATTGATCGGACAAAATCAAATCGCGTTTGCCCATCAAGGCGGCGATCGCACCCAGATTCGCCAAATAGCCAGAACTAAACACGATCGCGTCTTCGGTTTGCTTGAGGGTGGCGATCGCTTGTTCGAGCTGGCGGTGGAGGTCGCGGTGTCCGGTGAGTAGCCGTGATCCGGTGGTGCCTGTGCCGAGTTCTTGGGTGGCGGCGATCGCTGCTCGAATCAGGCGCTCATCTCCGGCTAAACCTAGATAGTCATTACTGGCAAAGTTAAGCAGCCGTTGCCCATTCAAAACAACTTCTGGCCCCGGTCGCCCCGCCAAAGGTTGCACAGAGCGATACCAATCAGCCCGATGAATAGTCGCTAGCGATTGCTCTAGCCATGCGTAGGGATCTGCCGCCATGCCAAGTGCTCAAGTTACCAACTGCTTTCTCAGCCTAAGCGATCGCGTCTCTGGTTAGCGCCGCCACACCTCAATTGGGTTCTTCCATTCGCGATCGGGGAGCCAAGCAGTCGGGTCATTTTGCACATAAACACCGCCTGTTTTTGAGAAGCTCACCCGCATCGTACTGGCTCGACCCACATTCAAATAGCCTGCTGCCCAGATATCGTGTTTCGTCACTCCGGTCAAAATGAGGCGATGGGTTCCAGGTCGTAACCGCACTGCTTGTTGGCGATTAAAGTTTTTGGCTCGATAAATTAGCGCTCCATCTAGCCATACCGTTCCCCAATCTTTGCCTTGGGCATCAAACTCGACCAAGACCCGCTGATCAATCTCTGGTGTGTCATCAATAATAATCACGGTGCTGTCAGGATAACCCCAACCCCAGCCCCAACCGTGATTCGCTAAAATCGGGGGTGTCACTGGGGTTACCGAGTGAAAATAACCTGCCAAGACCAACGGTGACAGCAAGGCCGAGAGCATAAGGGTGCCTAAAGTAAGGAAAGGGAAATCAAAATTTTCCTAATTCTGCTGACGGCCTCATCAGGGAAGGGTTCCGCTAAGGGTGTAGACGCATATAGCTGAGGAGCCAATTTGCTATCGTTGCTCGTCGGGTTAAGCGAGGCACCAGTTCTCCTACTTTGTACCCTTGAAATCCTAACTGCTCTTTTAATAGCTGCTTGTTTTCAGCCGGAATCGATCGCGTCAACTTCACGGTTGCTGGACGGCTTTCAATAAAATCGGGAGGTTCTGGATACGCCTCTTGCCACTCTGGTGCGACCTGTGAGGCATCCCACTGCTCTGTTGTTGCATCATAGCGATAGCCTAAGCACTGCCATACCAATCGATTTGCGATCGCATCCTCTAGCTTGTCGTTCAACAAATCCCAAATAGTTTCAGTTGTTAAGGGCGGCAAATCAGACATAGTGCTCAAAAAAACATACTCAACACACTCGATCTAACAACTTACCGCAATTGCCACCCTACACAGCAATCTGACTCAGCACCCGTAATGCCGATCGAGTTTAGAGTTCATTCAGGCGATCGCCGTTGTCATAACCGTACTCTGCATCTCGGTTGCCAGCATCGAGGCCATCTACTCCCCAGCTATAAGCCACCAAATCTAACCAGTTGTCTGTACCATGCTCAGGGGCAACGAAATCTGAAAACGGATCACCGCCCACAGCAACGTCTAAAACTGGGCTAGATTCTACCAGCCATTCTTTCAGAGCAGTCGACATATGTTTTTGAGGCATGATTTTTTAAAGAACTCAGCATTGCAAAAAGTTTTTGACCGGCAACTCCTCCGCAAATGTAAAGGTGCCGTATATTCTTTCCAGGATCTATGAAGTTTTCAGGAAGAAACTGCCCCAAAAGGCTCAAATCCCACTTAGCTAAAAGTGGGATCAACTACAAGACCATAGCTGACTTCATGTATAAAATATACCCCTTACGTGTAATGAAGCAGTAATTTAGAGTACAAATACTCCCTCCATTAGGGGTACTAGAGCGGGCCCCACACGAAATGCGATCGCGAAGCTAGCAAGTCCAGAGCCAAGCAGACACCTCTTTTGGGGGGATCTAGAGAAGAGCGTCATTCCTCTACAGGAGATCAGGAAATACCCTCGAAAGCTGGATGTCAGAAATTCTCAGTAAGTCAAAATCGCAACAAGTTTCTTACTTGGAAAGTAAAATACAGAGTATTGCAACGCTAAGTTAAATAGTGCGAATTGTGATGAAAACCACAGCACAATTTCTTTAAATATTGTTAGATTCTGAAGAGAAGCTTAAAAATGCTGTAGCGGAGTTGAATTTATGCTCGAGTCTGCTAACGTTCTGACTCCTACAGAGATGAATGATATTAGCCCCGAAGAAGTTACCAAATTTTGGGGGCGCGAAATGACAGACCTCGCGCCCAAGCAAAAGATGTTAGTGATTAGGCTTTGGCAGCAACTCAAGCAGCGCCGTCAAAGCCGTTCAGGAGATTGCACCTTATAAGAGATAGGCTTTCAAGACTAAATTGTGCAAGTCAAATCTCCCGCTTTTTGGGTAAACCGCAGATTCTCGCTGTAATCGATTGGGCAGTCAATGACTGTAGGTACCGACTGAGATAAAGCCGTCTTTAAGGTAGGGATGAGGTCGGTGGCAGACGTGACCCGGTATCCTTTCAAGCCCATACTTTCAGCGAGTTTGACGAAGTCTGGATTGGTGAATTTTACAAAAGCAGAATGACCAAAGTGGTTGTGCTGTTTCCATTCAATTAGACCGTAACCACCGTCATTAAAGATAATCGTGACAAACGGAGTGCCGACTCGCAAAGCGGTTTCGAGTTCTTGGCAGTTCATCATAAAACCGCCATCTCCGGTGACTGCCACAACTTTGCGATCGGGGTAGACGAGCTTGGCAGCGATCGCACCTGGAATCGCAATCCCCATTGCTGCAAAGCCGTTGGAGATAATGCAGGTGTTCGGGCGATCGCAGTGGTAATGCCGCGCCATCCACATTTTGTGGGCACCCACATCAGAGATGACAACATCTTCTGGCCCCATCACCTGCCGCAGGTCATAGATTAACTTTTGCGGCTTGATTGGGAAGCTGTCATCTTGGCTGTACTGCTCATAATCCGCTTGAATCTCAGCTCGCAGCCCGATCGCGTAGGGGTTGGGTTTGCCTTGACGGTTGGCCCGCTTGAGAATTTCTTCGAGAGAGTCGGTAATATCGCCCACCACTTCCGCGATCGGCATGTAGCTGCTATCGACTTCCGCTGGAGTTTCGCCAATATGCACAATGTTGATCTTGGCGTTGGGGTTCCACTTTTTGGGCGAGTATTCGATCAAGTCATAGCCAACCGCAATCACCAAATCGGCGCGATCGAACCCGCAACTGATGTAATCTCGCAGTTGCAAGCCTACTGACCACAGCGCTAAAGGATGGGTGTAGGGAATTACGCCTTTCCCCATGAACGTATTGGCGACGGGGATGTTGAGTTCGGTGGCAAATTTGGTGAGCGCTTCGCTGGCTTGGGCACGAATTGCGCCATTACCAACCAAAATTAGTGGGTTCTCAGCTTTGGCGATCGCATCTGCGGCTTGTTCAATGCTGTGGAAGGAGGCATAGGTTTTTTCTAAGCATCCTTTTGTCAACGGTTGACCGATCGCAGGCATGGCAGCAATATTTTCGGGCAAGTCAATATGGACTGCTCCCGGTTTCTCGCTTTGGGCTAGTTTAAAGGCTTTGCGTACAATTTCGGGCGTATTACTAGGCCGAACGATCTGAGAAGTCCACTTGGTAACCGGGGCAAACATTGCTACTAAGTCGAGATATTGGTGCGACTCAATGTGCATGCGATCCGTCCCGACTTGCCCTGTGATCGCCACTAAGGGGGCCCGGTCTAAGTTGGCATCCGCAACACCTGTCATTAGATTAGTAGCACCAGGGCCAAGAGTGGAGAGGCAAACCCCTGCTTGACCTGTGAGCCGACCGTAAACATCTGCCATGAATGCCGCGCCTTGCTCGTGACGCGTGGTGATGAATTGGATCGAGGAATGACTTAAGGCTTCTAAAACTTGCAAGTTTTCTTCACCGGGTAAGCCAAACACGTAGCGAACGCCTTCGTTTTCGAGGCATTTGACCAATAACTCGGCAGTGTTGCGTTGATCTGCGGTTTCACCCATGTCACTTCACCCAAACAGTTTTGATATTGACAAACTCGTGCATACCTTGAATCCCCAACTCGCGCCCGTACCCCGATCGCTTAATGCCACCAAAGGGCAAGCGAGGATCAGATTTGACAAGACCGTTGATAAATACAGCTCCGGCTTCTAGCTCATCAATTAGGCGATCGCGCTCTGCATCTACCGTTGTCCAAGCGCTCGCTCCTAAGCCAAAGGAAGTGCTATTTGCTAGTTGAATTGCGGTCTCTAAATCTGGCACCCGGAATAATAGCGCTACTGGCCCAAAGAATTCTTCTTGCTCTGCTGGGGTGCCGGGAGGAAAATCAGCCAAAATGGTAGGCGCGTAAAAGTTGCCAGGGCGCTCACTTAAAGGATGCCCACCAATCAGTACTCGCGTACCTTTACTAATACAAGCTTGCACTTGCTGATCGAGGTCTTGCAGAATGCCGGGGGTAGCTAAGGGGCCAATATCTGTGTCAGTGTCCATCGGGTCACCCACTTTCAGCGCCTGATATTTCTCGACTAAGCGCCGTTCAAACTCATCAGCGATCGCCTCAGCCACAATAAAGCGTTTGGCAGCAATACAAGACTGACCGTTGTTGAGCATCCGCGCTGTCACGGCTGTAGCGACTGCTGTATCTAAGTCAGCGCTCTCCATGACAATAAACGGATCGCTACCGCCCAACTCCAACACAGTTTTTTTGATTTGCTTCCCCGCTGCTGCCGCCAGACTTGCCCCTGCCAGTTCGCTCCCCGTCAGAGTTGCGGCTTTGATGCGATCGTCCGCCATTAACGGTGCGACTTGATCGGCTCCAATCAATAAAGTTTGAAATACCCCAGCCGGAAACCCTGCTTTGTGAAAGATTTCCTCGATGGCGATCGCGCATTGAGGCACATTGGAGGCGTGCTTCAACAACCCCACATTCCCAGCCATCAAAGCCGGAGCGGCAAACCGAAAGACTTGCCAAAAAGGAAAGTTCCACGGCATAACCGCGAGAATTGCCCCTAACGGTTGGTAGCGCACAAAACTCTGACTCGCATCGGTTTGAGCCGCAACATCTGCCAGAAATTCTGCTGCATGTTCTGCATAAAATCGGCAAACCCAAACACATTTCTCAACTTCGGCGATCGCAGCTTTGAGCGGTTTTCCCATTTCTAGGGTCATGATTTTACCCAACGGTTCGCGGTTGGCTTCTAACACATCAGCCGCTGCCTGCATCCACTCTGCCCGTTGCGCGATCGGAATGTGGCGATAACTTTGAAAGGCTCGATCTGCCTCTGCTAATTTTGCGTCTAGCTCTGTAGTGGTTAGAGGTGTAAAAGTTTTTAAGGTTTCTCCGGTAGCTGGGTTGATCGTGGCGATGCCCATATCAAACTCTCCTTAAAAATTAAATGGTGAGAGCGCCGAGTTCAACAAATACAGGCACTACTCAAGCGTGGGCTTTTCTAAATCGGAGATTGGGTTGATTGAGTTAGTGGTGAGTGTGGTGAGACTAAGTGATACTATCCGGTGTAGCGCGATCGCAGAGATAAGACAGGTTCTAGCCCAAAGTGTGTAAGGCTTCTAGGCACTAAACCAGAGGTGCATAGCACGAGTCTAACAACAAAATTTCTCGACCGCCTGATAAGTTAAGTTCTACAAATTGTTGAGCAAAGATTGAGTCCTTTAAAAAAGCAGACCCCTCCAGCCGTTGAACTAGAGGGGTGAAATTACAGATCTTCAGTTTTTGGCAAGATCATCAAGGGTAGCGGAGAAATAATGATCGAGTCAGCGATCGCGCAGAGACTGAAGATCTGAGCAGAGACACAGGTTTCTTGAGCGGTTAGAGATCGATAGTCAGCAAACAGTTAGCGGTTAGTGGGGCGATCGCTTTGGGGAGAATACTCAACCTTTCCTGATCTGGTTGCATCCGTAGACATTGGCATCTGACCACAGATTTGATCCATCTTCTGGCCTTTAGCTTTTTTGCCTTTAGCCGCATTCATTTCATGAACCTTTTGGGCGCGAGCTTGACCACGCAACTGCCCACCTCGGTTAGACCGGAGATTTTGCTGTCCGCCCGACTCCATCTCCATCTCATGCTCGTGTTGGGTGACCGATGTACTGAGGACATTTGTTTGTTGTTGAGCGATCGTACCCTGCACAGATTGTTGTTGAGTTGTCGTTTGTTGATAGGTCGTTTGTTGCTGGGTTGTACCCTGAATCTGAGGTAGCCCTACCAGCCCCTGACACATCATTGGCTTGGGTTGCTGACGACCTTTAACGTCCGAAGTTTGTTCTGTATTTTGCGTTTTTTGGGCTTTTTGTGGCTTGCCCTTAGCAACAGCAGGCATCGTCATAGTAGTCAGACAAACGAGCAAGATGCCTGAGTAAACTGCTTTTTTCATAGTGGCCTTGGGGATTAACAATGGTTCCAGTAAGAGCAAGATGGCGGCTATTACAAAGTTGCTGCACTGTTCTGAGCCAGAAACATCAGTGGCAACTTTTGCATACCCAAAATGACTAGTGTATTTTGCTACAGTTCCCCAAAAGCCAAAATATTTTTCAGCAATACTCAAAACTCAAAAAATCCAGCGCTCATCACTTGAATCAAACATCCCAAGGCTCTCACAGCCAGGAATTTCACGCAACTGATGTAGATTTACCAAAATGAATATACATGAAATAAATCACAAAATTTATCTGGGAAAACTACTGAAAAAACAACCGAAATTATACAGATTTATATTCTAGAGGTAGCGATCGCGTCAGTAATTTTCTAGAAGCAAAAGGGGCACAAACTATTGCACCCCTTCGCCATGATTCAATTTGGAGCGATCGCAGTTTTACCTACGAAACGATCGCACCTTCTTTGGGTTCAGGCCCCATTGCAGAAACGATATTCCGCATAAAGGTAATCTGGTCGTTAAATTCAATATTTTTGATGGCATCGAAGAAGCCTTGGGCCTCTGAAGATAGACGGTAATTCCCCGGCACATTCACGATGCTGCCGTTTTCCATCCCTTGAGCCAAGAGATACCAAAAAGCAAGGCGATTGCTGGAGTTGAAGTCACCGTATGCAGTTGCAAATTCAGACCCTTGCTGACCAGAAACAATGGCGCGTTGAGCTTGTAGTTGCTCTTCTTGAGAGCATTGTTGAATCCGATCAACGATACCTTGGGCGATGGGGAAACCAGTGTTGTTATCGGAGCCACCTTTGGGAGTTAGCGAACCCTTCAATCCTTCATAGATAAACCACAATAGAGCAAGTTGAGTATCGGCATCAAAACGCTGGAAGGTCTGAATAGCTTGTGATTGATTGCTGGCAAGATTGGTGTATGTCATAAAATGCTGTCAATGTCTGAACCCCTGAAATGTAACAGTAGGTAAAGTGGACTAAACCCTACAAAAGACAGAAGCTACAGACTCTTCTCTAGGGAGAGGGCAATAATTGTTGAGTTGATGGAGGCTCAAGCATTAATGACAAAACCGAATCACAGAAGAGTACATGTTTTGGTTAGCGGTCAGGTGCAAGGAGTCGGTTACCGTATCTCTACCGCTCAGGCTGCCGAAGCCCTGGGTGTTCAAGGCTGGGTGCGCAACTTACCTGACGATCGCGTAGAAGCTGTCTTTGAAGGCACACCTGACTCAGTAGAAGAGATGATTCGCTGGTGTCATAGAGGGCCACGAGCAGCGGTGGTCACAGAGGTTGTGGTCACAGATGAAGAACTAGAAAACTTGCAAGGCTTTTATGTGCGCCGTTGAGTTAGCACGTCAGTACAACACCGCTACGACGGCGATCGCCTGCCCCTGAGAGTTCTCCATGAGGAGATTGCACAACAGTATGCACGCCACCAAAAAACATATTTTGCTGCTGCCATTGCACTCGCTCTTG
>CBIHQL010000129.1:0-9316 GCA_966211855.1 uncultured bacterium | reverse complement strand
CAGTTTAGCCAACTACTGGTCTTGGGCAAACCTGGAGCCGGAAAAACCACATTTCTCAAGCATTTAGCAGTCAATTGTTGTCAAGGAAAGTTTTGCATTGATTTGATTCCGGTTTTTCTAGAACTTCGCAGCACTCAAACCAATGAGTTTGATATATTACGTGAAATTCAACAAGCTTTTGGACTGGATAATAACCAACAAACTGAAACCCTATTGAAGCACGGCAAAGCTTTAATTTTTTTAGATGGCTTGGATGAGGTGCCGAGTCAATGGCGGCGACAGGTACAAAATCAAATTCGAGACCTTGCCAAAAAGTATGATCGAAACCGCTTCATTTTGACTTGTCGTACTCAAATTATTGAGTCCCCACCACAAAACTTTAAGCGTGTTGAGGTTGCAGACTTCAATCCAAGACAGGTCAAGCGGTTTGTAGAGAACTGGTTTTCGGCAAAAACATCAGATCAAGGAGCAAAACAAGCACAAAAGTTTCTAGAACAATTGGAAGATAACCAACCTATTCGAGAGCTAGCAGTCACCCCCATCTTGCTGAGTCTCACGTGCCGCTTTTTTGGTGATATGAGGGGACTGCCCACTCAACGGTCGCAGCTTTACCGCAGAGGGTTAAATCAGCTTTTGAAGAAATGGGATCGAGGACGCGACATTCAGCGAGAAGTTGGTAGTGAAGTTTATCGACAACTTACGGTGAATCAGAAAGAGCAGCTCCTGAGCACCATTGCAGCCCAAAAATTTAAGCAGGCTAACAATTTTGTTCTCTTTGATCAACCAGAACTTTCTCGCTATATTGCTGACTATCTCCAATTAACACTAGATGATGGAGAAGCAGTGCTAGAAGCCATAGAAGCCCAGCACGGACTGTTGATTGAAAGGGCAAATGAAATTTGGTCATTTTCTCATCTCACGTTTCAGGAATATTTCACAGCTTATTACTATACACAACCTCGAAATTGGTCAGCTTTGGCGAGTCACATCATGAATCCTCGCTGGCGAGAAGTATTATTGCTATCTGTTGAAATGCTGCAATCGGCTGAGCAACTGTTAAAGCTGATGAAGCAACATATTGATCAAGCTGTCGGTCAAGATGCCAAATTGCAACGGTTCTTAAGCTGGATTCAAGAAAAAGCTGCATCGGTGTCTAGTACTTATAACTCTGCCGCTATTCGAGCTTTTTACCTGGCCCTTGACCCTGCCATCGACCGTGCCCTTGCCCGCACTCTCGCCCTTGACTCTGCCGTCGAGATCGACCGCGATCTTGCTCTCGACTTCGACCTCGACCATGCCCTAGACTTCGACCTCGACCATGCCCTAGACCTCGCCCTTGCTCGCGCCCTCACCCGCGCTCACAATGATCTTAAATTTCAGCAAAAATTACAAGATTTAAGAAATAAGTTACAGGACGGGATTTCTCACAATTTCGAGCAGTGGTGGCAAGTACATGGCACAACTTGGACTGCTCAACTTCGAGCCGTTATGATTGAGCACCGAAATATTGGTCATGATTGGCAATTTAGTGATGAGCAAAAGCAACTCCTACAGCGCTACTATGAAGCCAATAAATTCTTAGTGGAATGCCTGAAAATCAGTTACCCCAACGATCATCCAGTCAGGCAGGAGATCGAAGCAGCTCTGTTACTCCCCATGAGTGCGGTTGAACAGCCATGAGTGATCTACAGACCCAACTACCTACTGATACTTGGCTAGCGGCGTCTTGGGATGAATATGTACAGATGATTGATACTTCACTGGCTCAACAGTCGAAGGGATATTACTATAAAGGCCACATGAGGATGGAGATGTCGCCAGTCAGCTTTGATCATGGCAAAGATCATGTTGTGATCATCTTTGCAGTCAATTTATTTGCGGCTCTTAAAGGCATTCCAGCCATAGGCTTAGATACCACAACCTTTCGTAAAACTGGGCTACAAGAGTGTCAGCCTGATGTTGCTTACTATCTTGGCAAGCAAGCTCAAGCAATACCCAGCGGCACTGGAATCGTCAACCTCAACCAATATCCTGCACCTGATTTAGTGATTGAGATTGCTAGAAGCTCGCTGCTGGATGATTTAGGCACTAAACGCGCTCTTTATGAAGAGTTAGGCGTTAGCGAATATTGGGTCGTGGATGTGCAAAATACACAGATCCTTGCTTACGCCATTGCTGACCAAGGCAGTAGACGCATTCAAGAGTCACAAGTTTTCCCTGGGTTAGCGATCGCCACTCTCGAATCCGCTCTGCAACGTAGCCGTGAAACCGATCAATCTCAGGTAGGGGCTTGGTTACTGGCTCAGTTTCAGGGTTAGCGATCGCCTACTTTAAATATTGCGATCGCTCCCTACCAAGTACCTACAACTGAATCTCTGCCTTCATCACACTGTGATCTGAGGTATGACTAATTTGAAAGCCTAGCTTTTCACAGACACGACGCATCATGAGGTTTTCTGCCAACACTTCTGCTGTGATTCGGTCTAAACCTTCATCACGCCCGACTTGCAGCAGCCGACTCAATATCTCACTACCCAAACCACGACATTGATAGCGATCGCTGATTAACATCGCAAACTCGGCCTCATTACGACCGTGGAGCTTACTCAGCCGACCGATCGCCACAATTTCAGATATTTGAGTTTTGGGGTTTTCAGCAACCGCCACCAAAGCCATCTCGCGATCGTAGTCAATAAAACAGATCCGGGTCAGGCGCTCATGGGCAATGCGCTGACTGAGCTTCATTAAATGGAAATAACGCAGGTAAACACTTTGCTCAGAAAGCGTTTGATGAAACTGAATCATCAACGGCTCGTCTTCGGGGCGAATCGGGCGAATTGTGACTGGCGTTTGATCTCTGAGCGTCCAGGTTTCTACATATTGGCTGGGATAGGGACGGATGGCTAATTTCGGTAATGCAGCAGGTTGTGTATCAGGCTCATGCAACACAACCCGTGCATCTAGAGCCAGTAACCCATTGCTGCCGGAGCGGTTGCCTGCTGAGCTAGCTAATGGCGGTGCTGCTAGCAGAGGGTTAATGTCAATCTCTTTAATCCACGGTTGCTCAACCACTAACTGACTAAACTGGACTAGCATGTGCTCTAAAGCAGCCAAATCAATTGGCGATCGCCCCCGGACACCTTGCAGCGCTTTGTAAATTTGGGTTTGTTCCATCATGCGTCGTGCCAAGGTGCTGTTGAGCGGGGGTAGCGCAATCGCTCGGTCTTGAAAGACTTCTACCAGTTGCCCACCAGAGCCAAACAACAGCACCGGGCCAAACTGTGGGTCTAAGCTACTGCCCAAAATTAACTCATAGCCTTCCCGTTGAATCATAGGCTGCACTGTCACCCCTAAAAAGTGCTCAGCCCCTACTTTCTCCTTCACAGATGTTTCAATCGTCTCAAAGGCTTGGCGCACAGCGTCTTCATCTAGAAGATTGAGTTGCACACCACCCACATCTGTTTTATGGGTAATCGTTTGCGAAAACAGCTTTAGCACGACCGGATAGCCCATAGAAGCGGCACAAGATACAGCTTCACTTGCCGTTTTCGCTACGCAAGTTTTCACCACCGGAATGCCATAAGCAGCGAGAATCTGTTTTGACTCGGCTTCAGTGAGGATTGTACGATTGGCCTGTCGAGCAGAACCGATCAACTGCTTGACCAGATCGCGATCGGGGATCTCCGCTGCGGTTTGAGCAGGTAGCACGGGTGTTTCGTAGATGCCCCGCAAGTTATAACTGGCTCGCCACAGATAACCAAACAATCGTGCCGCTGTATCGGGATAAGGATAGGTGGGAATGCTAGCGTGATTGAGCAACAACTCTCCTGCCGAGACTTCTGTGCCTCCCATCCAACTCGCTAAGATCGGTTTTCCTTTGAGGGTTGTTGCTTCTTGAGACTTGATATAGGTTTTTAACTGCTCAGCTGTTTGGGTTGGTGCCGTCATTGCTTGGGGCGTTAAGATCACCAGCACGCCATCTGTATTGGGGTCAGCAGCGGCAACCTCGATCGCTTGTTGATAGCGTTTGGGATCGGCATCTCCCAAAATATCGATTGGGTTACTGTGGCTCCAACTGGGTGGCAGAATTTTATTTAAATCAGCGATCGCTTGGTCAGACAGCGGTGCCAACTCCCCGCCATTCCCAATCAGCGCATCGGTCGCGAGCACTCCTGGCCCACCTGCATTGGTTAAAATTGTTAGCTTTGGGCCTTTGGGTCGGGGTTGTTTTGCCAACACCTCTGCCATATCAAAGAGATCAGAGATGCTGTTGACTCGCAACACTCCACAACGCCGAAATGCCGCATCTAACACAACATCACTACCTGCTAAAGCCCCAGTGTGAGAGGCAGCAGCTTTGGCAGCGGCTTCAGTACGACCTGCCTTAATGACAATAATCGGCTTTGTGAGTGCAACTTCTCGTGCCGCAGAAAGAAACGATCGCGCATCTCCGATCGATTCCATATAAATGACAATGCTTTGGGTGTGGGGGTCATCACCGAGATAATCAATCAGGTCACCCCAACCGATATCGAGCATGGAGCCGATCGAAACAAAGGCACTAAACCCAACATTTTCTCGGAAGCTCCAGTCGAGAATCGCTGTACATAGCGCTCCACTCTGGCTGATAAACCCAACATTACCAGGGCGTGCCATTGTCGCTGCGAAGGTAGCATTGAGACCTGTTCTCGGGCTCATCAACCCTAAACAGTTTGGCCCCATGATCCGCATTTGGCCTGCTTGAGCGATCGCCAGCACTTCTTGCTCTAAAGCGATACCAGGTGCGCCTGCTTCTTTAAAGCCTGCCGAAATGACGATCGCTCCCTTAACGCCCATCTCGACACATTCACGAATGACTTTTGGCACTGTTGGAGCAGGTGTGGCAACAATGACTAAATCAACGGGTTCGGGAACGGCAGCGATCGATGGATAGGCTTTGATTCCAAGGACGCTATTGTGCTTAGGATTAATCGGAAAGACAGTTCCACCAAAAGGACTGCTGATCAGGTTCCACAATAAAGTTCGACCTACACTACCCGGCTTTTCAGAGGCACCAATGACAGCAACCGTTTGGGGAGTAAAGAAAACATCTAACGGTTGCCGTTGGGTACGCAGAATATCATAGGCGCGATCCGGGGTCAGTTGGGCTTGCTGGATCATGATACTGCTCCTCGCCAGCGTCTTCACTGGCTGCACTATGAAAAGCAGGGCGAACCCGATGGTGGCTACCGCTGCCTGAAAATCCTTGGTTACATCAACTGTAATTCAGGATTAAGAATCTATTGTTGATTCGGCAACTGATTGGGAGAGGCTGTATTGGCCTGTTTTACCGCGATACCACTTTTTTTCTTTGACCCCTGCTGACAGGATATGTAAAACGCGATCGCGGGCTTGATTGCGGACTTCTTTGGGAGTGTCTTGCACAAAGATCGTACTCACAATGGTGGGCACATCAAAAATACCATTGCTTTGTCGCTGCAACACGCTAGACACCACCTCAGGCAGGGGAGCTTTGCCAAATTCAGGTCGCATATAATTGCGCCAATTGTTACTCTTTCGCCCTTCTTTACTTGTAGATTTTGGTTTCGACGGTGCAGCAACTGGCTTAGGCTCAGCCTCTTTAGAAGTCTGTTTTGCCTTAGAACCCCGCGCCGGTGCTTTAGTTTTAGACGTAGCAGCAGCTGGCTTTTCTTTCTGACTCGGTTGCGCAGCGCGTCTTCCCCGCTTGGCCTTGGGTTCTGGGGCAGGTGGTTCTGGGGCAGTGCCGTTGGTTGCTACCGCAGTTTCTGTGGCAACTTCTGGGATAGTAGTGGCGATCTCAATTAAGTTATCAATGAGTGAGGTAGGTACTGAGTTATTAACCTCAGCTTTAGATTGAGCAGGTTTACGACCACGTTTGGCGGCAGGTGCAGGAGGCTCAGGTGGAGCGGCATCCGAACTGGCAAACATATTTACAACAGCACTGAGGCTCGCTCGTTTTTGGCGAATAGCCTCTACTTGAGCCAGGAGGCTGGCTTCTTGAGTTGCCAATTCAGAGTCAACTTCTAAAAGTTTTGTCAATACAGAATCAGACATGCGATCAACCATTTGAGAGTCGGGCACGAAATCACATTCCTTCAGGTGAATTCAATTAAATGGTAAGCCTTTAGAGAAAATGCAATGATTTTTTCATTTTGCATCAAGGCTATGCATAAAAATTCACAGATGTAGGGATGCCTGCTAGGATATCACTCTCAGCTTATATTTTCATAGTCGAGATCAGCGTTTTTTCTGAATTATTGATAACTTTTCAAAACTTGTTCAGATTGAAGTATAGATAATTTGGTCAGCATAATAGTATTTGCGATCGCCCTATAACAGCACTCTCATCTTCAACAATTGTGTGGGGGCTAAACATATCCCATATGTAGAAGCGGCTTTATCATAACTGCGCGATCGCTCTCTGGTGCTGACTTTACAGGGAACAGTGAATGCTCATGCCCTCAACTTGCTCCCTGAAATGGTTACCCGCTATATTTCTGCATCAGTACCCAGACTCTTCACTCAAGCGGCACCGTAGACGCCCCACTCTTGAATGCCGCGATCGCTAAATACTTGGGCTGCTTGGTCAATTTCAGGGTCACTACCTTCTACAAGCACCACATACCGTCCTTGAATCAAGCGATCGCTATAAGCTTCGGCTTTATTCTGTGGGATGCCCATGCTTTGCAATGCCTTAACGACTCGCCCCGTCGCTGCTGCACTCATTCCTTCGCCCGCTACAGTTGCCGCCAACGCTGCCACTGCACTACCTGCGGCTAACACTGCGCCAATACCCGGAATTGCGAGACTGCTCAACCCTGCCATCACTGCCACTGTGGCACTGGTACTAGCAATCTCGGTAGCTGCGTTAGTAGGATCTACGTTTTGCCCCTCAACGCGATCGCTAACGTCAACCCACTGAGTTCTTCTCCCTCAGCTTGCTTGGCAATCACAGACACCTGTTCCATTGGAAAATTGGCACCCTGTAGCTCGGTGAGAGCGGTTTCTGCGGTTTGGCGATTAGGAAAGACTCCAACGGCTCGTTTTATTTGGCTGGCAACCATAATTCTCCTATTGAGTCAGCGATCTTGACCGCTGGCATTCACGACTACACCGTCATTGTTCTTAGAGAACCGGGGTTCTTCATCACTCAAAAGATGTAGCCCTTCTGTGTTTTGTGTCTGCTTTCACAATAGAGAGCGTGGCAAGAAAATAGATTGCTGAGCCTTAAGTGCTCAACATCTCAAATTGTTGCCAACACAGATATAACGCTCGCGGCACATGGAAGCAGCCTTTCCACTTGCCACCCTTCAAATTCAGCAGCACTTCACCCCTACGATTGAGATAGCCAAACCACTCGCTATAGTCAGGGTCGGCAAAGTGTGACCAGGTATAGTCATGCAACTTTTGGTACCATTCCCAACACTCAGGGCGGTTCGTGAGCCGATAACCCATGGCTAATGCCACCAATGACTCTAGATGCACCCACCACAATTTTTGATCCCACTCTAATTGCTGGGGTGGGTGGCCTTCTGCATCCATAAAGTAGTACAGACCGTCATATTCTTTATCCCAAGCAAAGTTGAGAATGTTCAGCACCACATCCACTGCTTGATTGATCAATGTTTGATCGTGACGGCGTTGAGCAATATCCATGATGAACCACATGGCTTCAATGCCGTGACCGGGGTTGATTAGCCGTCCATCAAATGAGTTAATGTGAGAGCCATCAGGGGCAACATTTTCATACATCAAGCTGCGATCGCGATCGAGAAAATCATTCATGACCTCCCGCACTGTTGCGTCTAATACTTGCTCTAGCTGGTTGCTAGGTAATAACCAGTCCATTTCTAGCGATAGGTTCGCCAAGATCATGGGCACTGCCAGAGCCTTCATAGGGCGTGTCCCAGGATATGCTTTGCTGTAGTGACCCTTGGGATTATCTTGGCGGCGCAGTACATTTTGATAGGCTTGCAACGCCACTTCCTTGGCCCAGTCTTCTCCAGCAGCCAGAGCATATTTGCTAAAGGCCATTGCCGCAAAACAGTCAGAAAAAATATTGTAGGGTTGCACCAGAGGTTGACCTGTGCGATCGAGAGCAAAGTACCAATTCCCCTCAGCATCACGACCATGACTCGCTAAGAACTGGGCTCCATGTGCCGCAATTTTCAGCCATTCGGGTCGCTGCTCCAATTGGTGGTAGAGCATGGAGAAGACCCAGACCTGCCGATTTTGCAACCAGATAAATTTATCAGTGTCATACACTTGGCCTTGGCGATCGAGACAGGTGAAGTACCCCCCGTGCTCCCAGTCAATCGAGTGTTGTTCCCAAAAAGGAATCACATTTGTGAGGAGCGCATTTTTATACAGGTTAGCAAGTGCTGTAAAGTCAGGCTCCATCTTCATTTGCTCCTATTGATTCCATAAGTCACAGGGTCAATTATCACCTATGGCTGTGTCTTCAGACTGAAAGGTCTATTTCTGCCTGTGGGTCTATAGCAACCTAGCCCAATTTTGTTGAAATGAGAAATAGGTGCATCTAAACCAACGCATAACAACTGATAACACAACTGTTTTTAAACCTATTTTTTTGGAGGCCACCCTGCGGGGAGGTACGTATGGCACAGATTACAGAATGTCCCAATTGCGGCAAGAAAGGACTCGTCCAGCGCGGCAATGATGTGTTTCAATGCCTCTCTTGCAACTTCAACCGTGACCTGTCGAAATCGGAGCAAGGCAATGATGTGTCTTGGATTTTAATTTTTGGGTTGTTTCTTGCTTTTTTATTAAAAGTCTTGCAATTTTTTGACTCATCTCAGACGCCTGCCTATACGCCTCAAAACTCTAGAGCTGATGCTGCGATTGAGTTAAATCATCGAGGTTGAAGTTCGATCGCCTTTTTTTGATCTGTAGATGATCTGTAGAACCGCGATCGCAGCCACGGACGAAGCACTATAAGATAGTAGGGTTGTAAACTGACCCAGCGTCAGGTTATCAACGGCTGAATCCCGCTGTAAATGAGTTATGCAAGACAAGCTTTGGTTTGAACCCTTCATCTGGACAGATTATCGATTAGCAGTTTTATTTGCTGTGATTGTGCCGTTAGTTTTACTAATTTGGGCGTTTGTCCAAAAGAACGATGCGATCCAGCACTTACTAACCATTTACTGGCGGGTCTCTAGTTTGCTAGCAATCACGGTCTATTTGATGATTGCAGCGCTTCCGCTTAGCTTCATTTCAGCGCTTTTGGCCCGGATTTTAATCCCCATTTCTTTATGGTTCTGGGTTGATCTCA
>CBIHQL010000128.1:0-9331 GCA_966211855.1 uncultured bacterium | reverse complement strand
CGGCATTTTCGAGGCCAGGAATCAACCGGAAGACGCGCTTTTGCTCACCCCAACGCAAATTTGTTTGAAATCCGACTAAATTCCATAACTGTCCGGCTTTATCTTCTTGCCGCAGTTGCACCACCGCATAAGGCCGATGAACTTGATTTTCGGGGGCGCGGAAATCGCCTTTACGAGCATCAAACAGCCCCACGGGTTTGAGGGGGCCGTAGCGCATAGTGTCTTCGCCGCGTCGAGCCATTTCTTCGATCGGCAAGCAGCCCTCAAAAAACTTGGCGGTTTCGCGTTCAAAGTCTTTGAGTTCAGCTTGCTCAGCTTGGCAGAGTTCTTGCCAGAAGTACAGATATTGCTCGCGGTTCATCGGGCAGTTGAGGTAAGCTGCTTCGCCGCGATCGTACCGTGAGGCTTTAAAAGCGATGTCAAAGTTAATCGACTCACCGACCACAATCGGGCTGGCAGCATCAAAAAAGCTCATGTAGTCTAGCCCGGTAAACCGCTGTAAATCGGCGGCTAAATTGGGGCTGGTGAGTGGCCCAGTGGTGAGTACAACCACCCCGTCAGTTGGAATCTGCTGTACTTCGCCTCGCCGCAATTCAATCAACGGGTGATTGGCGAGAGTTTCGGTGAGGTTCTGGCTAAACTGACCGCGATCGACGGCTAAAGCTCCTCCCGCAGGTACCGCATGTTCATCTGCTTTGCCAATGATGATGGAACCCAACCGCCGCAACTCTTCGTGAAGTAACCCCGCCGCGCGATCGCTCGCCAAGGCTCCAAAAGAATTGCTGCACACTAACTCAGCCAGGTGTTCGCTATGGTGAGCGGGGCTTTGGCGATCGGGTCGCATTTCGTGCAGAATTACTGGAATTCCGGCTTGGGCAATTTGCCACGCAGCCTCAGTTCCAGCTAAACCGCCCCCAATGACTTGAATCGGCTGTTGTTCGCTCACCAAATTAGACACCATGTGAATAGATAGTTGTGGAGTATCAAAACTCATTAAACGACACATCTCCGTTGACCCCTCCCCAACCCCTCCCCGATGCGGAGAGGGGCTTTTTATTTCTCTCTTTTCCCCATTCCCTTGAAGGGAAGGGGGTTAGGGGGTTAGGTTTGAGATCGGCGTTGGAGTTGATGACTGATGCAGTCTTAATCCTAATAGAAAGCGGCGTTTTGGCAAGACTCGTGGTTGATTGAATTCAAGGTTCGCTAAATGAATTCGCTTAAGCTTCAAGGTCTCGGGTGAAGCTGTAGATTTTCTGAGTTGTGAGTTGCTGGCACACCGTAGCTGGAGATTGACTGAGGGGGAAAGTCTGGCGATCGAGCTGCACTTGTAAGCTCTTGAGGGGGTCAGAACCCGGAGACACCAGAAACTCTAGTTTTTGTACCTGGGGCCAAGTGGCGAGTTGATCGAGAATTTGAGCGATCGCCTGCACATAAGGGTGATCGGTGTGTTGATACCAATCACTAGTAGCAGCATGAGGTTGATCCAATCCTAAATGCACGGTGAGCGCAGGTTGATCAAACAGTGCTAATGCTACGGTGCGGGCTTCTTCTTGCAGCAATAAGTTGTGGTTGGTGACAAGATGACGCACTTTTTCTAGACGTTGATAGCGCTCAGTGGGCACTTGTGGTTCATCCTGCCATTGGATTGCTACCGTCACCAGATATGTTTGAAGCAACATATGACCGAGCTTTTGAGCTTTGGTCTCTAGATAAGTGGAATTGTAAGTGTTGCTTTCAATCAAAAGAGGCACGCGATCGACCATCTCCAAGCCGTAGCCTTTCAGACCCGCAATCTTGCGCGGATTGTTGGTGATCAAACGGATTTTCTCAACGCCTAGGTCATTGAGAATCTGTGCCCCCACCCCATAGTTACGTAGGTCAGCCGGGAAGCCTAAGCGCTCGTTGGCTTCGACCGTATCTAGCCCCAAATCTTGCAGAGAGTAAGCTTTGAGCTTATTGATTAAACCAATGCCCCGTCCTTCTTGGCGTAGATAAACAACTACACCTTGCCCAGCGTGTTCAATCATCTTGAGAGCAGCTTGTAACTGCATCCGGCAATCGCAACGCAGTGAACCCAACGAGTCGCCCGTTAAGCATTCTGAGTGCATCCGCACCAAAACTGGCTGATCATGAAAATGAGCTGGATCTCCTTTGACGATCGCGACGTGTTCAGAGTTGTCCATGCCATTGCGGTAAGCATAGATTTGAAATTCACCAAATTCACTCGGTAGTTCAGCCACGGTTTCACGTTTGACAAACCGCTCATGCTTCAGCCGATAACTGATCAGATCGGCAATGCTGATCAGCTTGAGGTGATGGGTGCGAGCGTATTGCACAAGTTCGGGCAACCGAGCCATTGAGCCGTCTGGATTTTGAATTTCGCAGATCACCCCAGCTGGGTAAAGCCCCGCGAGTTTTGCTAAATCTACAGCGGCCTCTGTATGTCCGGCTCGCTTGAGGACACCACCCTCTCTCGCTCGAATTGGGAAAATGTGCCCAGGTCGGCGTAGATCTTCGGGTTGGGTGGCTGGGTTGATCGCCACTTGAATCGTGCGCGATCGGTCTTCGGCGGAGATACCAGTGGTGACCCCTAGTTTGGAAGTCGCATCGATACTAACCGTAAAGGCGGTCTGGTTGTTGTCGGTGTTGTTGCTGACCATCAGCGGCAGGTCTAGCTCATCCAGGCGATCGCCCGTCATGGCTAAGCAGATCAGTCCACGTGCTTCTACAGCCATGAAATTGATCAAGTCAGGGGTGGCAAACTGCGCCGCACAGATGACATCTCCCTCGTTTTCGCGGTTTTCATCATCTACCACCACGATCGCACGACCTGCTTTGAGATCGGCTAAGGCCGCATCAATGGTGTCAAATTGAAAGGATTGGGTTGAGGCAGTTTGAGGCGATTCCACAAGGCAACTCAGGATAACGATAAGGTCTGTAAAGTTTTTTAAAGCCCACGCATACTTTGATTTTAGTCTGTGGCGCAGTTTTCAGAGATCACACGCAAGGAGTTCCAGCTTTTTGAGTTTCGTTGCAGCTCAGGCTACTTTCTCTTCAAGAATTAACTTGACCTGGTAGAGTCAACTCTTATTGAGTGCTAGTTATTTTTTAAGCTTCTGTCAATCACTATATTGGCAGAAATTAGCGTCAAGTTTTTTCACCAAGTTGGCGCTTTAGTACTACAATGCAGCAAAAGTTGAGCGTTTTTTTGCACCTCGGAAAGGTCAAGCATCATGGGTGATATGGGACGCGTGCCCGTGGGGATTATTGGCGCGTCAGGCTATGGCGGCGTCCAGCTAGTAAGGCTTCTGATTGATCATCCAGGGGTTGAACTTGCTTACTTGGGCGGCGACAGTAGTGCTGGACAAGCATTTGCCGAGATTTACCCCCACTTAAATCATCAAGTCAACCTAGTTATTGAGCCAATTGATTTAGAGCAAATTGCAGCTCGATGCCAAGTTGTATTTTTATCGTTGCCGAATGGTCTAGCCTGCCAAATGGCCCCTACCCTGTTAGAGAAGGGGTGTAAGGTTCTAGATCTATCAGCCGATTATCGATTTTCTAATCTAGAAACTTACGAAACTTGGTACAACCAAACTCGTACCGATCAGGCGATCGCAGAGACCGCAGTGTATGGCTTACCAGAACTATACCGCGATCGCATTGCCGAAGCTCAGTTAGTCGGTTGTCCAGGCTGCTATCCAACGGCGAGTTTGTTAGCACTTTCTCCCTTGTTAAAGCAGGGGTTAATTGTGCCCGAAACAGCCATCATTGATGCAAAATCTGGCACTTCTGGCGGTGGTCGGCAGGCAAAAACAAATTTGCTGTTGGCAGAGGCAGATAGTTCTTTCGCCGCCTATGGAGTGGCACGTCATCGCCATACCCCCGAAATTGAGCAGGTCTGTAGTGATTTGGCAGGCCACGAAGTTTTGGTGCAGTTTACGCCTCACCTGGTGCCAATGGTACGGGGCATTTTATCGACCGTATACGCAACACTGCGCGATCCAGGGTTGGTGCGTGAAGATCTGATCACGATTTACAGTGCCTTCTATCGCTCATCGCCGTGGGTGAAGATATTGCCGAGTGGTATCTATCCGCAAACCAAGTGGGCAACGGGCACCAACCTTTGCTATATCGGCATTGAAGTTGACTCACGCACCGATCGCATTATTGTGATGTCGGCGATCGATAACTTAATGAAAGGTCAGGCAGGCCAAGCAGTTCAATGCCTAAACTTGATGATGGGTTGGGATGAGAAATTAGGGTTGCCGCAACTTAGTTTTTATCCCTAATATCCTGAGGCATTCAGAACTTACCTGTTCACGTTAATGGACTTTGCAAGTAGGAGGATTATATCTTCCTACTTTTTTATTAAGCATTATTGAAGTGGTTATTACATCTTGTAATAGCTAAAAATTCTCTTGTAACCATTAATTTAGGATGCTCTTAACGACAATTTGTCATTAATTTGTCATTTGTTAGGAACCTATAAATTATGAACATTATTTGTCAGCAGGTGCGATCGCTAAAGCTATTTATCCTGCCTATCTAGGGGGTGGCATTCTTGGCACCATCATTTTAGGGGTTGTAGGTGCTTTTGTCGGAGGTACTTTAGTGACGCTACTGACCACAGGCAGCTTACAGCTCACGGCAACAACGCTCAGCTTTCCGGGCATTTTAGTCGCTGTCATCGGTGCAGTGATCGCCATTTGGCTTTGGAATTTATTAATGAGTCGTGCTGCCTAAGCAGGTTAAGTAGGCTCACCATTGCTTAAAGTAATCATGTCAAGACTTGCATAGTATTAAAGTTCTATGCTTCAAATCTTGCTGACTAAAACTTCATCAAAATCGTTTGTAGAAATAAATTTCATGGCAATAGTTTATTCTACGAACTTAATTGAAAAGATATCTTTGGGGGTATGTCATTAGATCAAATTGAGTTACATCCTTTGGTAGATGGAACAGACGATAGCAAGCGATTAATCTTAAAGCATCGATGAAAAATTGTTTGATGCGTTTGGGAAACTAATTTATGAATATTCTTGCTTGGATCGTTTTAGGTTTAATTGCTGGTGCGATCGCAAAGGCAATTTACCCCGGTAACCAAGGGGGTGGCATTCTCGGTACGATGCTGCTTGGTATTATTGGTGCTTTTGTGGGTGGTAGCCTCTACAACTTCTTGACCACTGGGACGTTAGCACTCAGCGCCACAGGCTTTAGTTTGGGTGGCATTTTGGTCGCTATCATTGGTGCGATCGTGGCTCTCTTCCTCTGGGGTCTCCTGACTCGTCGCGCTGCATAACCTAGCATTTCCTTGATGCCGACAAAGTTTGCGCGATTAGGGATACACCACGCAAATAGCTATAGACTCTTGAAGGTTTTAAACACCGGAGTCTATAGCTATTTTTGTGACTAAATCAGTCTTTATTTAGTTAGTAGTTAGTCAATCGAAATGGACTGTGGCCCACTACTTCTACCATTAAACCCATCATTGCTGGAGTTGGAAGTGTAGCTATTGGTCGTTGAAGACCCCGCTTGTTGATCGAGCCAGCTTCTTACCGGGTCGTCTGCTAAATTGAGCCGAAAAACCCCGGAGACGAACCCGCCTAAGAATGCAACTGGCTGTCGCATCAGTTCTTGAGCGATCGGTGATAGTTCATCTAAGAACATGAAACTTCTCCCTGAGACTGCTTCTTCCTAGTCTAGTTGCCGCCTTGCTGTTCCGGCATCATGCACTTGTCGCTGTCACAACCTGCTGGCCCTTCCACCATTGCTTCCCCAGAATCATAGCGGCTTAGAGCTGCATAGAAGTCTTGAGTTTGGCGACGAGCCTTTACTCCTGCTTGCAGTTGTTCATAAGTGTCGCGATCGATTTTTTCAAAGGGTAAGCGGGGGAAGGGAGCATCAAAGCGAGCCAAGAGTGCTGCACTGATATAGCCTTCGTTGTTGGCGATCGCTTGATAAATCCGCTGAGCCAAAGGTTCAACTTCATCTTCTCTCAGCTCTACAGTAGCGCTGGTGTTGTGAGCGGTGTAATGTTTTTGCACCTGCATGTAGAAGTCAAATTGCGCTTCTGCCGAGAACTTCTCGATCGCGATTTGATCGGCACCGGGTAGGTTAGCCCAGGGTACTTCGACCGGAATCTCAACCAGCCACTCAGTCACTCGTGGATCAAATGGATCATTGAGCAAGTTGCCGTTCTCGTCTTTGTCTGATTGAGAAGGTACAACGCTGTAACCGTATTCAATACAAGCTAAAGCGACTGGATCGTTCTTGCGGAAGGTAATCCGGCGGATATAGCGCTGAGCTTTGGGGGGGTGCCAACCCGGAGAAGCCCCGGTCAGTAGAGACTTGGTGCCCGAAGGTTGGACAGTCGTGCAACGGTTAGGCCGTTTGATGCCCTGGCGATCGCAATAGTCCCACACCACCTGATGCACAATCTCTTTCCAGCGAGACAGATAAGCCTGCTCCTTGCGCTTGAATTCCAAACCAGTGACGGTATCGGGGCGACCTGCTTCCCACCAGCGCAGCCATTCCACACCAAAAGCCCGCACGAAAAAGTCAAACAAACCTGTGAACGAAACCCCCACAATCGGGTCTAGTTCTCGCGAAATTTGATAACGTTCTTCTGCAAACTGGTGGTTGAGCAGTGCCGCTACTGACAATGCCCCAGCTGTAAACGCTTCTTCTTGTTCTTTGTCACTATGCGGATCAAGTTGGTTAAGGTGTACCTCCGCTAAGTTGCAGTGAA
This sequence comes from uncultured bacterium, assembly GCA_966211855.1. Taxonomy (GTDB): domain Bacteria; phylum Cyanobacteriota; class Cyanobacteriia; order FACHB-46; family FACHB-46; genus CBIHQL01. Next base: position 2,580 of record CBIHQL010000128.1, on the reverse strand, counting down.
AATCTGAGCCGATAATTTCCAGTGATTGTTACCCTAGAGGCTCTTTATCCTCTAGTTCTAACGCTTCATAATTCGCGTTAGCTCCGAGTACCTTTTCTACCAAAGAACGGAAGTAGTAAAGAATTTCTTTGCGGTTCGTCATACGTCCAAGCAGTACTTTACTTAGCGTTCGCTCATCTTGAATTCCAGAAATCTGATAGGCTTGCTCATAAAAACCAGACAGAACAGGTTTAATCTTGTTGAGCTTAGCCTTCAAAATTGCCTCAGCATTGCTTCTGGCAAATTCAAGAGCTGCCTGCTGAATTTTCTCTTGTTCACCGTGAGCAATTTTTGAGACGAGTCAAGTTGTTAACTAACCATTTCTCCTTATACTCAGGGTCACACATTCTTGCTTTCGCTTTAGCGGCGATTTTTGCCCTGGTTTCATCTGAGAACTTAACACCATACCGAGGATTATTCTCACCTGATGTGTCCATCCCGAATGCCCCAGCTAAATCCTTCCACTCTTGCTTAAGCTGCTCAAAGACAAATGGAGTTGTCTTAATAAGCTGCCTCAAGTCTCGCTCTTGCAGAATTTTAACCTTGACATTTTGATCTACCTCAAATTGCTGAATTCTTGGTAGGTCAATCGCATAGTTAAATCCATCTTTAATCTCGACATATTCTTGTGAATCTATTAGATAAAAATCTGGTTTGTAACTCCCACCATTGGAAAGTTTAAACGTTTTTACCTCATAACTCCATGCAAGATTTAGATAGTCAAGATACCTAGCATAGATATATTCCAGAGTGGACTTGAGGTAGTAACCCTTGTAGTGACCGCAATAGGTTCTCCCGTTCATTGATAGCCCGACACTCGTGGAAAGGTTATTCTCTAAAATAACAGAACAAATGCTCTATTATTTTAGTTTCACTTTCTACTCTGTACGGTGCTAGAAGCTCTTTAGTTCTTCTAGTTACCACGGGATTAGCATCTCAGCCTTCCCCGTTTTTGCCGGGTTTTTAACGTGAGGCAAAGTTATCTACCACACGGATTGAGGCCATAGCAAGACATTCTGTGCTCTAGCTCTAACTCGATTGCATCCATGTTGATTGACATGTTGATAACTCCTGATTTAAATCATTACTTGCTTGTGTTTTTGCTCTCAATTAAGAGCGTTTTCAAGTAAGCTTTTGCTGACTCTCTAGATTCCTCATAGAGGTTGAGAAACTTCTCGCGCTTTTCGGCGGTGTTGAGCAGATCAGAGTTAGCGCGGGCGATCGCTTCTGGGGCATATTGGATTGCACCTTCGCCGGAGTAAAACTGCTTGCGAACGGCCTCAACACATTCTTGCTCAGAGGGTTTGCGATGGAAGACGCGTGTGTGGTTTGCCATGCGTAGGGCATCGCGTTCGGGGTCAATCCGCCAGTTGCCTTCTGCGTCCTGCTGCCACAAGTTATCTTTCGCCGTCGCAAAGGCCGCATCCTCACTAGAGCCTTGACGCATCCCTGCGGACCTTCTAATGTTCCCCGCGACAATGGTTACAGCGGCTTCATCGATCAAAAGGCAGCACTCGACAGAGGTGAGTTGGCGACCTACTGCTTTGTTGAGAATCTCGGCGCAACGAACGTATAACTCTGGCAGTTTGATTGGGTTGGCGACACCCCCAAATCCTTTCAAGGTTTCTCCGGCAGCTCGGACATCGCTGAGATCAACGATTACTTCTACGTCGCCCTTAAAGCGATCGTCGCTGGAGAGTTCAAGCAGGCTTTGATAAGCACTGACCCAACCTTGACGGCTATCACCGACTCGAATATGAGCTTGGTTGCCACTAATTTCGACTTCGGTCAGTTCGCGACGCTCTGTAGCAGGGGTGGTGCCAATTTCACCGTCGAGCCGGACATTGAGGCGGTTGCGGATGGCAGGTAAGCGATCGATGTAGTGGGGTTCGAGAATGGCTCCAGTCCCACAACCTTGCATAGCCAAGTCCATCATTAGGCCAAAAGCTCGCCAGTCAATGACATTGGTGCTGGTGCAGTTATAGGCTCCAGAGAAGTTTTCTGGTTTTTCGATCCACTCGGTACCGCCAATCCACAGCCAACGACCTGAAGGCAAGCTCTTGATGGAATATTGCATCCGGCGTAGCAGGTCAACTTCCGCGTCGGTTAATTTGCCGAGCTTGGCAATGCCTTGGATGGTGCGATCGCAAACCTGTTGCCAAGTTTCGCGCCGACCTTCGCTTTTACGGCTGTACGTTCTAAAAAAGACTGGATTAGCCGTGGGCGCAGTCTCAGGAAACTGACTGGTGGGACGTACTCGTTCCAGATCTTGAACCATAGATTTCTCACTGTTGTGGCTTAAACCAAGACTATGATTACAGATATAGCGGTTGCAAGCTAGAGGCAACTAAACCCACACACTACTGATAGTGCTGTTGGGCAGGAGATTACTGTAATTAGAGCACTCTAGTATATATTGCTCTAGCCTTAGTTCAAACCACGCTGAGGTTTGAAACGTACGAAAACGGCAATTGGCTTCTGGTGCAGCGGTAAGCCAGACCCGGAATCCTCTAGTATGCCACTCGTTAAAGTTTGAGAAAT
>CBIHQL010000127.1:0-9407 GCA_966211855.1 uncultured bacterium | reverse complement strand
GCTGATGTGATCGTGTTTGCTGGGGTGCATTTTATGGCTGAGACTGCCAAGATTCTCAACCCCAATAAGTTGGTGTTGTTGCCCGACTTAGACGCGGGCTGTTCGTTGGCGGATAGTTGCCCACCCCAAGCCTTTGCTGAGTTTAAGGCGGCTCACCCTAATCATTTAGTGGTGTCTTATATCAACTGCACCGCTGAGATTAAGGCGATGAGCGACATCATCTGCACCAGCTCCAATGCGGTCAAGATTGTGCGGCAAATCCCGGAAGATCAGCCGATCATCTTCGCGCCCGATCGCAATTTGGGGCGGTATGTAATGGAGCAGACCGGACGAGATTTGGTGCTGTGGGAAGGCAGTTGCATGGTACACGAGACTTTCTCTGAGAAGAAGTTGGTGCAACTGCAAGTCGAGCATCCAGAGGCAGAAGTGATCGCTCACCCCGAATGCGAACCTGCTCTGTTGCGTCACGCGCACTATATTGGTTCAACAACCGCGCTCTTGAAATATGCTCAGCAAAGCGATCGCCAAACATTTATTGTGGCGACCGAACCGGGGATCATTCACCAGATGGAGAAGCAAGCCCCCGAGAAGCGATTTATTCCCGCTCCACCGTTGAATAACTGCGCTTGCAATGAGTGCCCACACATGCGGCTGAACACGCTAGAGAAGCTGTATTTGGCAATGAAGCACCGTCAACCCGAAATTACAATGCCAGAAGACATTCGTGTTGCAGCGTTACGCCCAATTCAGCGGATGTTGGAGATGAGTTGATTAGCCGTTAATAAAGTGATCTATCTGGATGACCAGAATATCAACAATCCCCTCATCGCCTTGGATACTGACCTCGGCAGCGGCTTCAGTGCGCTCTACCACATCGGGTGGTAAGTTCAAGAGCCCTTTGAGGCGATCGTAGGCGGCAGCTTCTTCGTCGTTGATGTGGGGTTCGTGAGGAGTGCGGGCGCTAGAGCGAATGACTTGATAACCGAGTTGCAGTACTAACTCGCGCTCCTCTTGACTCTCCAACTTCGGGATTACTTCTTCTAAAGGGATATTTTGGACTAAATAATCTCGAAGTTCTTGCTGTAAATGTTGCTGTTGCTTGGGTTCGCTCACAAATAAACGGCTGAACTGATCCAGCATCACATCAATTTCTTCGGTAGCGAGGTGACCATCACACCAAGCCATTGAAGTCACAGCCCGCAGCAAGTTCATTTGACGGGGTGTAATGGATGGAGGAGGGGGTTGCATTGGCATGAGTCTTGACCTCCGGCGGCAAAGTATCTGGCAAATGCTGACTTGTCATCACGCTATCACACAACCCAAAACAGCCTGCGAAACTTTGGGGCTTCTTAATGCGGGCTGCTCTGGGCTATGTAGACTTCCATTTGTGATTTAGGCGATCGCTTGCAATGGCTCTCCAAACCAACCTTGGAAGTTTTGGGCCTGGGTTTCGCTGGGGTTGGCGATCGCGACGATTTGATAGCGGGTTGGGCGTGGGATAGTGAGGGTCACCGATCGGGTGCGTAACTCGTCTTGATGGAAGACTGTCACCTCAACGGTTTGACCGGGTTGGAAGTCTTTGAGGCGATCGCTAAGTTGGTCGGCACTGACTCGGAAGCCATTGATTGCTAACAACTCATTTCCAGCATCGATTCCAGCTTGCTGAGCCGGGGAACCGTACTCAACAAATTTGATCATTTCGCGACCGTTCTCACTCTTAACTGTCCAGCCTGCCCAAGTTGTTACTTCACCCTCGGTTTCGGCTTGCAGACGCAGACCAACAGGTTCCAAAAAGGCATCAAAGGGCAATTCTTCAGTGCCATCAACGTAACGGGCAAAGAAGTCAGACAGATCTTGATCGGCAACGGTTTCAATCGTGGCTTTGAGCTGCTCTGGGGTGAAGCCGATTTCATGTTGCCCAAACTGTTGCCACATCTGCCGCAGCACATCATCGAGCGATCGCTGGTTGCCATGTCGTGCCCGAATTAGCAAATCGAGCAAGAACGACACCATTTCGCCTTTGAGGTAGTAAGAAATTTGCGAGTTGGCGCTATTGGCATCGGGTCGGTAGAGCTTGATCCAGGCATCAAAGCTAGATTCACTCGCAGGTTGTACTTGGCGGCCTGGAGTGGTTTGTAGACGGGTGATTTCTTTGCTGAGGTTGCTTAACAGCGTTTTTAGGTCGTAAATGCCCGCCCGGAAGGGAAAATGCAGGTCGTAGTAGCTAGTGGTGCCTTCACTAAACCACAACGAGGGCGTGTAGTTCTCCTGGTCGTAGTCAAAGACTTCTAAGGCTTTGGGGCGCAGTCGCTTGACGTTCCAGAGGTGGAAGAATTCGTGAGCCACCAACTGCATAAAGCGGTTGTACTTGTCTTTCGAGCGAAATCCGAAGCGGGGGTAGTTGAGTGAGCAAGAAGTTTTGTGCTCTAACCCACCGTTGCCTTGAGGTGAGAGGTGCAGCAAAAATAAATAAGAGTCGTAAGGTAGGCCACCAAATAGCTCGGCCTCGACATCAATAATTTTTTGCGTGTCTTGAATGATTTGCTCAGGGTTGACGTTGCCTTCACCCCAAATTGCCAGTTGGTGGGGTTTGCCTTGCGCTTCAAAGTTGTAGAGCGCGTGAGTGCCGATCTCAAAGGGGCTGTCTACTAAGGTGTCAAAGTCTGCTGCTTCAAAGGTGTTGGCTTGACCAGGAACCGCAGGTAAGGGTGTGGTGACCTGCCAATTGTCAGGGGGAGCGATCGCCACTCGAATTGCTGTTTTCTCAAACCCTGGCAGATAAAAGAATAGCGCGGCTCCGTTGAAATAGCCGTGGCTGCTGTCGAGATGATTGGTGCGTACCGACAGCTCATTGGCAAACACCCGATACCGCACCGTAATCTCTGATTGGCCTGCTGTGCTCACCTGCCAGTGATTTTTCTGCACCTTGCGCCAACTAAGCGGTTGAGAGCCAGTCGCAGAGAAATTTTGCAAATGTTTGGCATATTCCCGCACTAGATAAGAGCCAGGAGTCCAAACGGGTAATTTCAGGTCTAAGACTTCAGATTGCCACCCCTTCACCTGCAAAGTCACCTCAAATAAGTGAGAGGCGGGTTGGGGCAGGGCTACCTGATAAAAAATCTCAACCTGAGTCCGGGGCAAGCTGCTAAGGCGGGTTTGAGTCGCTTCGGTCATGTTGCAGTAGTGAGACGTTATTCCCCGATCCTAGTCAACTTCTGCCCGCAAGGTGGACTAACTGTTTCTGATTAATCAGATGAATCACCTGATTGGCTGGATCAATTTTTAACCAGCCTTTGTCATTCAGTTTCTCCATGATTTTGGTCGTTTCTTCGACTCCAATGTCGGCAACATCCGCCAAATCTTGAAAGGGAATGTTAAAAATTTCCCTGCCATTGGTGACTGCTTTGCCATAGTTTTCACCCAACGAAACAAGCGTATTGGCTAGCTTTACGGCTGGGGGTTGGTGGCGCAATTGAAATCGAATATTGGTTTGCCGCAGCCGTCGCACCATCAACTGCAACATGCGGTGGTGTAGTTGAGAATCTTTGAACAGTGTTTGAATAAAGCGCTGTGCCGAAATGCTGAGTAACTGCACACCAGACAATGCAATCACATCGGTAGAGCGGGGAGATTCGTCGAGAATTGCCATCTCACCAAAAAAATCACCCTGACCCAAAATTGCTAAGGTGAACACGTCGTCGCCTGCGTGCCGTCGAACTTTAACCCAACCAGACATGACGAAGTAAACGGCGTTTCCCCAGGCGTCTTCCATCAAAACGGCTCGGCCTGCGGGATATTCGTGCTCGGTAGCAATCGATAGCAGCCACTCCAGCGTTTCAGGATTAGCCGCGTTAAAGAGGGGAAAAAGCTCACTAAAAGCTTCAGTCTGCATGTAAAGATCTTGAGGATTGGACGTGGAATTCGGGAGCAATTCAAGTGGGTAAACTTGCAGGTGACCCGTGGGGGTTGATTCCTTACTATGTTACCCCTTTGCTCTCGGCAGATGAGACGTGGCGTGTAACAATCCAGTTTATGACCCTAGCCGTAATAAGCAGGTTCATTCCCTGGCTTCCATTTAATGTTGCAACCGATGCTGGGCATTTGATTGGGGTTGATCGGTTGGTCGGCAAGGGCAGCAGCGATCGCCTCTCGTAAGTCTTTGCCAGTTACGGGTTTGTCGTTACCAGGGCGGCTGTCGTCAAGTTGCCCCCGATAAATGAGTTGGCGATCGCGGTTAAACAAAAAGAAGTCGGGGGTACAAGCAGCGGTGTAAGCTTTGGCAGTTTCTTGGGTGGCGTCGTAGCACAGCGGGAAGGTAAAACCGAGTTCTTGAGCCATTTCCTTGAGGGAGTCGGGGCCATCATCGGGGTATTTCTCAGCATCATTAGCACTGATGGCGACAATCCCTACACTTTCAGACTGATAATTTTGACCCAGCATTGCCAGTTCGTCTTGAATGTGCTTGACGAATGGGCAATGCCGACAAATGAACATCACTAGTAAGACTTTCTTATCACTGAAACTAGATAAATTTATAGTTCGATCAGCAACCACATCGGGCAGATTAAAGTCAGGGGCCTGTGTGCCAAGAGACAGCATAGTGGAGGCGGTACGAGCCATGTCACAAACTCCTTCAATCTAAGTCAAACTACCCTTTGGCATCTTAGCGTTTCGGTTGAGCAAGTTTGCTTAACGGCTTGTAATGTGCCCAGCAGAAACGGTAAAAATTAAGAGCCCGTGGCCCTTGATTGTCCGAATTTAAAATTTATGAAATTATTTGTTTATCACACGCCTGAACTTGTGCCGACAGAGGCTACTCCCGATTGTGCGATCGCAATTGATGTTTTGCGGGCTACCAGCACGATGGCAACTGCCTTAGCTGAAGGGGCAGAAGCGGTGCAGGTTTTTAGTGACTTAGCAGAGCTGTTGCAGGTGAGTGAGCAATGGCCATCCGAAAAGCGGATTCGGGCGGGCGAACGGGGTGGTGGCAAAGTTGAGGGCTTTGACATGGGCAATTCTCCCTTAGATTGCACCGCAGCACGCATTCAAGGGCGACGACTGTTTATCAGTACGACCAACGGCACCCGCTGTTTGCAGCAGATCCAAAAGGCAAAAACGGTTTTGGCAGCGGCTCTGATCAACCGTCAGGCTGTGGTGAAATATTTGTTGGACAATCAGCCCGAAACGGTTTGGATTGCAGGGTCGGGCTGGGAAGGTAGCTTCGCGCTTGAAGATACGGTTTGTGCTGGGGCGATCGCGCATAGTGTTTGGCAAGCGACCGGGGCTAAGCTGGGTGATTTGGCAGGTAATGATGAGATGACGGGGGCGATCGCGCTGTATACCCAGTGGCAAGATCGTTTGTTAGATCTGTTGCACCTCGCCAGCCACGGTCAACGCCTGCTGCGCCTCGACTGCCACGACGATTTAAAGTACTGCTCTCAAACCGATGTTTTGGATGTGCTGCCGATGCAACGAGAGCCAGGAGTTTTGGTTAACGCTGCTAGCTAATTCTAGAGACCTAACCCCTAGCCCCTTCCCTGTGAGGGGAGGGAAACCGGATTCAAAGTCCCTCGCCTTGGAGGAGAGGGGTTTGGGGAGAGGTCTACAATTTCTCTATCAGGCAGTCAGCAATTCTTTGGGCGGCTCCTGAAGTACCCATACGGCGGCGACCGTTATCGGCAATAATCTGCAAGCGATCGGGGTTACTCAATAAAGCCTCGATCGCTTTGGGCATTTGGGCGGGTTGTGCCACGTAAGTTATTGAGGAGCCAAGTAAACGGGTTTGAGCTTCGGCAAAAGCGGGAGTAAACTGTGGGCCTTGACCGGGGAGCGTGAGGGCTGGTTTGCCTAAGCCGACAAATTGTTCGGTTGCCGTCCCAGCCATCGCGATTGCTAAATCTGCCAAGTGCAAGCAGTCACTAAAAGCGTGTTGCGTCAAAATCAACCGAGCCTTACGTTGGCTGAATACTAGAGCCTCAGGGTCGGCAACGGGCAGATTCGTAAGTGATTCAGTTTGCCGCCATGCCTGGGCTTCTAAGGGCTGTCGCAATGTGTCGAGGTCGAGGCTAGGGGCGATCGCAGCTACGAACAGTAAATTTCGGTTCGTAAAGGTATCGAGAATCCGGGCTACAGCTTGAATCATTTGGTGCCAGTTCGCATAGGCTTCGGGCGGGCGAGAACCGGGGATCAAAGCGATCGTTAGGGGTGGGTTTTCGGTAGATCTGGCAGCGATCGCGGTGGTGCTAGGTTCTAATCCATCCATCATCGGATTGCCGAGATCAAAGGCGGGAATCCGCCACTGCTGAAGTCGCTCGGTGGTCAGCGTGTCGCGAGGGAAAACCGCTTGGCAATTGGGATGACTCATCAGCCAACGCTCCCAAGGCAGGTAGACCGAACCGGACCAAGCTTCTAGGCGCTCAAACCAAGATTTGCGGGGTAGGGGGCCAACTTCATCTCGTAGGTAATATTCTGACTTAGCTGTACCGACAAAGGCGTAAGGGGCACCACTCCAGCGGGCAAATAGCAGCGGCACAATATCACCCACCGCCAAGATTTTGCCGCCTTGCTTCGCCCAAGCCTTCACAGTTTTGAGTTGCGAGAGCGTCAGTTGCAAGAGCCCACCTTTGAGGTCACGGGCTAATTGTCGCCCATCCATATAGACAAAACCGCCCGATGGCATCGTCTTCACCGGCCCGACAATGGGGATCTGGTGATTGACGTAGGCTTGACCTTTACCCACCAAAGGCAGAGCGGCAATTTCGGGGTTGGCAGAATGTTGTTGCAGCGCTTGCAGAATCCGCACCGCAATCACATCTTCTCCATGACCGTTACTAAGGCAAAGGATTTTCATGAAAATTAAGACCAGTTTATAAGTACTAGACTTTTGGTAAGCTAGGGAGTCTCTAGAGCCGGATCGAAGCCATGCCAAGTTTAAGGTTTCGCGTCTTCGCCTGGACTCGCTATTTTAGAGAAGTCTTGAGGCAGTGGATCGCTAAAGTTAAAAAAATGATTGAAGCAATGATCGGACTGCCACCAGAGCCTCATCCCACTTCACCCGAACAAGCGCTCAAGCATTTCTTTGGCTATCCTGAGTTTCGGCCTGGGCAACGCTCGATTGTTGAAGCAGCCCTGCACAACCAAGATGCCCTGATTATTATGCCGACGGGTGGGGGCAAATCGTTATGTTTTCAGTTGCCCGCGCTGCTCAAACCTGGCTTGACTGTGGTGGTGTCGCCGTTGATTGCCCTGATGCAAGACCAGGTGCAGGCGTTGCAAGATAACGGGATTGGGGCCACGTTTCTCAATAGCAGTTTGCACCCGATGGAGGCGCGATCGCGAGAGGCGGCAATTTTGGATGGCGAAATTAAGCTGCTGTACGTCGCCCCAGAACGGTTACTGAGCGATCGCGGTCTGCCGTTTTTAGACTATGTGCGATCGCGGATTGGCTTGGCGGGGTTTGCGATTGATGAAGCCCACTGCGTCTCCGAGTGGGGGCACGATTTTCGCCCGGAATATCGGCAAATGCAACAGTTACGGCAGCGCTACCCCGATGTGCCCATCATGGCGCTGACGGCGACGGCAACTGAGCGAGTGCGGCAAGATATTATTGACCAACTCTGCCTGCACGAACCTCATGTGCATGTGGCTAGCTTCAATCGTCCAAATCTTTACTACGAGGTGCGCCCCAAAACTAATGAGCGCAAAACCTATAAAGAACTGCTGCAACAAATTCAGCAAACCGATGGGTCGGGAATTATTTATTGCTTGAGTCGTCGCAAGGTTGATGAACTCACCACCAAACTCTGCAAGGACGGAGTTTCAGCGCTGCCTTATCATGCGGGCTTGAGTGACGAACTCCGCACGACCAACCAAACCCGATTTATCCGAGATGATGTGCGGGTGATGGTAGCAACGATCGCCTTCGGGATGGGGATCAACAAGCCAGATGTACGGTTTGTGATCCATTACGATTTGCCTCGCAGCATTGAAAGTTATTACCAAGAGTCGGGTCGAGCCGGTCGCGATGGAGAACCTGCTCACTGCACACTCTTTTTCGGCTACGGCGACATTAAAACCGTTGAATATTTAATCGACCAAAAAACGGATCCGCAAGATCAGCTCATTGCTCGTCAGCAGTTACGCCAGGTGGTTGGCTATGCCGAGGGTACGGTCTGTCGCCGCACCATCCAACTCAGCTATTTTGGCGAAAGCTTTGCGGGTGATTGTGGGACTTGCGATAACTGCTTGCACCCCCAACCTGTAGAAGATTGGACAATCGAGGCTCAAAAGTTTCTCTCGTGCGTAGCTCGCTGCAAAGAACGCTATGGCATGAACTACATCATTGATGTATTGCGGGGATCAAAAAGCCAAAAAGTCCTGGGTAACCGTCACGATCAACTGTCAACCTATGGCATTGGCAAAGACAAAAGTGCAGACGCTTGGCGGATCTTAGGTCGGGCCTTATTGCATCAAGGGTTGGTAGAAGAGACGACTGACGGCTATTCAGTCTTAAAGCTCAATGCTCAAAGCTGGGAGATTTTACGCAAACAGCGATCGGTGATGATTGCAGTGCCGCCCACAGCAGCAAGTCGAGCCGATGAGTGGGAGGAAGATGGTCAACGGGCAGATGTCGAACTGTTGTTTCAACGGTTGCGATCGCTGCGGAAGAAATTGGCTGACGAGCAAGGAGTGCCACCCTATGTGGTGTTTGGCGATTCCAGCTTGAAGCTGATGGCACAACAACAACCCCAGACCTTAGCAGAGTTCGCCCAAATTTCGGGAGTGGGTAGTCGCAAGCTAGAGCAGTACGGGCAACGATTTACCGCAGAGATTCGCGCCTATCGCCAAGAACAAGGGCTACCTGTGCGTGAAGAGAGTACCAGCGCAACCAAACGCGATCGCTCCTTACCTGCCGATCATCCTAGTTTTGAGCATCCTTCAGAGACACAACGGCTCACCCTAGCGCTTTATCAACAAGGCTTGAGTATTGGCGAAATCGCTGAACAACGAAATTTGCGCTTGGGCACGATCATCACTCATCTCTCAGAATTGTTAGAAATGGGCGAGCCGCTGGACTTAGAACAGGTGGTATCTCGCGATCGCCAAGCTGCAATTCTTGATGCGATCGCTGCCGTGGGAGATGAGTCTCTCAGCTTAATTCGTCAGCAAACCGGAGAAGCCTATACTTACGACGAAATTCGCCTAGTGAGAGCCTTATGGCGGCAACAAAACTTGATTCCGGAATTGGCAGACAGATCTTAAGCTGGAACATACCTCACCACGACCGTAAAAATCCCCGTTACAGTTGATACAAGGCCACCGAGCCAACACTTTCTTACAGAAAAATAGACTTCCTGCGTGAATACTTTGCGGCCCCCTCCCGTCCCCCAATTCTGGGGGAAGCTCCA
>CBIHQL010000126.1:0-9482 GCA_966211855.1 uncultured bacterium | reverse complement strand
CATTACCCTTGGGGAAGTTGTCTCACGACCACGATCGCCAATTGCAAGATTACTTCAATGGTTTGACAACGTTGGCGTAAGCGGTGGTTTGCTAAAAGCCAATTCCTAATCGCCACAAGTCAATTGCCAAAATTTGTCTTCTATTCTTACCTTCCATGACTCTACCGTTGCGTAATTCTCGAATGAAGCTGTCTCAAGGGCACATTTTCTGGCGTGAGATCGGTCAGGGAGAGGCGCTGGTGTTTTTGCATGGGTCTTGGAGTGATGGAAATCAGTGGGTGCCAGTGCTAGAGCAGTTGGGGTCAGACTATCACTGCTTGGCACCAGATTTGTTGGGGTTTGGAGAGTCGGAGCACCCTGACATTCACTACTCAATCGAGCTACAAATTGAAGCTTTGGCAGAGTATCTAGAAAATTTGCGTCTTAAGCAGATTTATCTAGTAGGTCATTCGTTAGGCGCTTGGATCGCAGCGAGCTATGCGTTGAAATATCTCGATCAAGTGCGGGGTTTGGTGCTGATTGCGCCCGAAGGCATTCAGGTTGAGAAGATCAAGCAACGGTGGAATTGGGCCAAACTATTGCTGGCAAAACCTCCGATTCTGTTTTGGCTACTGCGATCGCTGCGTCCGATTGCCAAAGTGTTGGGTGCTTCCAAGCGCATTGAGCGATCGCTGCAATTCCGGCAACAAATGCTGCAATCTCCAGCGGCTTGTCAACTTCTTTTTCAACGACGACGAGCCGAAATTAAGGCTGAGTTGCTGCAAGAGCGGTTGGGATGGCTAAAAATTCCCGTGCTGCTGTTGCAAAGTGAACAAGAAGCATTTGCCGCGAAAGTCCTCAGTCAAACCTATGCAGAGTTGCTGCAAGACGCGAATTGGCAAATCATTCCTCAAGGTGGCACTGATTTACCTTTGACGGCTCCAGAGGCGGTGGCAGAGCAGATTCGAGCATTTGTGACTGCGCCCTTAGTCGATCTGCAAAGTTTCTCGGCAGGCTCGGATACCCCAAAAAATTAGGTTGGGATCTACTTGTACTTGCTCCGCGATCGCCAGATATTGCGCCTGTAAGTAGTAATGGAGTAAATCGCGATCGCCCCCCGTGATGACCACTGCACTCCCCGGAAAGTCTTGCCACCAACTTTGAATAAAATCCACCACGCCCGCCATCACGGTATAAATGATGCCGCTTTGAATAGCTTCTGGGGTATCGTTCGCCCAACGGTTCGGTAAGCTTTGAGGTAAGGCGATCGCAGGTAAAGCCGCAGTTTTTTGAGCCAGCGATCGCAGTTGCAAGCCTAACCCTGGCAGAATTGCTCCTCCAATCAGTTTTCCTCCGCGATCGCCCCCAGTAAAAGTTAAAGCGGTACCCGTATCAATCACCAAAGCAGGCCAACCTAGCGTTTCTCCGGCTCCCCACAACGCCAAAGCGCGATCGATACCCAGAGTGGGATAGCTCTGCTGAAGAGGTATTTGGTCAAGACTCAGGATTTGCACATTGGGATAAGTCTGCCAAAAACTGGTTTGCTCTGGCACGACGGAAGCTAGAACAACTGGTAGATCCTGATACTCTAATGCCCCCTCCCGTCCCCCAATGCTGGGGGAAGCTGTTTCTGAATTTCCCCCCAAGTTTGGGGGGCTAGGGGGGCCAAAGTGGTCGAGTACGCTAGCCAAAGCCCCCTCCCGTCCCCCTTTCTGGGATGCCTGACAGGGCTTTATGCTGGGGGAAGCTGTGTCGAGAATTTTTTCCAAATTTGGCGGACCAGTTAAATGTTCGCTATCCCAGGTGGATTGCAAGCGATCGCCCACGAAGTAAGCCCAGTGCAGCCGCGAATTGCCGATCATCAACGCTAGCCAAGCCGAATCAACCATAGCCTTAGCTATATAAATTTACTTAACTTAACAATTAGATTTTTCAACTGAGCTTCTGAAGTCAACGTGTGACAATAAAAACTAGGGGCGATCGCCTTTGCCGAGTTTGACATGGAGATTTTACATGGTAGCGCTCACTGACCGGGCTCAGCGTAGACTCACAATGCAAACGAGTGAAATTGCCCCAGAGACCACGGCAATTCGCTCACTCGATTGGGATCGCGATCGCTTTGACATTGAGTTTGGCCTCAAAAACGGCACGACTTACAACTCCTTTGTGATTAAAGGCGACAAAATCGCGTTAGTTGACACCTCCCACGAAAAGTTTCGCCAACTGTATTTAGAGACGCTCACGCAAGTCGTTGACCCTGCCAAGATTGACTATTTGGTGATTAGTCACACCGAACCCGACCATAGTGGTTTAGTGCGAGATGTCTTAGCCCTAGCACCCCAAGCAACAGTGGTGGGGTCGAAGGTGGCGATTCAGTTTCTCGAAGATTTGGTACACCAACCATTTGAACGGCGCATTGTCAAAAACGGCGATCGCCTCGACTTGGGCAATGGGCATGAACTGGAATTTGTGATCGCGCCGAACCTGCACTGGCCCGACACCATGTTCAGTTACGATGCCAAAACGCAGATTCTCTTCACCTGCGATGCCTTCGGTATGCACTTCTGCGACGATCGCACTTTTGACGAAGACATGGCTGAGGTAGAAGCCGATTTTCGTTTTTATTACGAGTGTCTGATGGCTCCCAATGCCCGCTCGGTGTTGTCAGCGCTGAAGCGGATGGGTGAACTGCCAGAAGTGAAGCAAATTGCCACAGGTCACGGGCCGCTACTTTATTACAACGTGGCTGAATGGGTGGAGCGCTACCGCACTTGGAGCCAAGCCAAAGCCAAAGCCGAGAAAACGGTGGCTGTCTTTTATGTCTCTGACTACGGCTACAGCGATCGCCTCTCGCAAGCCCTAGCACGCGGGATCACCAAAACTGGAGTGGCGGTGGAAATGATGGATCTCAAATCCGCCGATCCTCAAGAAGTACAGGAATTAGTGGGTCGGTCTGCGGGTTTAGCGATCGCCACTCCCCCAGTATCCGGTGCCGCCGCAACCAGTGCTCAGGCCGCTTTAGGAACGGTTCTAGCTGCTGCCAAAGACAAACAAGCTGTAGGAATTTTTGAATCCTACGGTGGCGACGATGAGCCTGTGGATCCCTTGGTGACTCGGTTCCGAGAACTTGGGTTAACAGTGGCTTTCCCCGCCGTGCGGATTAAAGATACCCCGACCGAAGCCTCCTATCAGCTTTGCGAAGAAGCCGGAACTGACTTAGGCCAATGGCTGACTCGCGATCGCGCTATTCAACAGATGAAGTCTCTCGATAGCGACCTCGACAAAGCCCTAGGACGCATTAGTGGTGGCTTATATATCATCACTGCCAAAAAAGGCAATGTCGCTAGTGCGATGTTAGCGTCTTGGGTGTCGCAAGCCAGCTTCACGCCTCCCGGTTTAACCATTGCCGTTGCCAAAGACCGGGCGATCGAATCATTGATGCAAGTGGGCGATCGCTTTGTTCTCAACGTCTTGGAAGAAGGCAACCACCTGAGTTTGATGAAACACTTCCTCAAGCGCTTTCCACCTGGGGCCGATCGCTTTGCGGGGGTGCAAACTCAACCTGCTCAGAACGGTTCTCCGATTTTGACCGAGGCGTTGGCGTATCTAGAGTGTGAAGTAGTCAGCCGCATGGAATGTGCCGACCATTGGATTGTCTACAGCACCGTGCAAGAAGGCCGAGTTTCTAAGCTTGAAGCCCTCACTGCTGTCCACCATCGCAAAGTCGGAAATCATTACTAAGACGGTTGTGATGGCTTGACAAAACTCTTAAGTTGAGCATAAAGGGGCGTGATAGGATAAGAGCACGCAGAAAGGTGGAGTATGAATATTGACGAATTGCGAGTGCTGAGTGCCCTGGAGCGCAGGCCGCTAACCGTTGAAAATTTAGCGCATGCCCTGGGTTGTCCAATCCAAGAGATGCACGAAACTGTAGAACGGCTCTGGCACGCAGGGTTCATCGATACCACAAAAGCAACGTCTACCCAAGAAGGCGCTCAAGTCCGCTGGATTCTCAATCAGATCGTGCCTTGGGGGCCTCCACCGATGGCGACTCAAACCTATTCAAATTCCAAAACCTACTTTATCTTGACGTCCAAAGGCCACTTGAGGTTGCATCCTATTCTTTCGGTGTAGTTAGGCGAGTGAGTGGATTGGTGAATTGGTTGCCCTGGCTGCTGGTGGTTTCGATTCCAGGCGTGATCAATGTGATTGTTGCCTTCAAGCAGTTGGCTGATGATTGTAAGTTCTTGCCCTTCTTTGAACCCCTCAAAACCTGGGGGGTTTGGCTTTGGGCTGTGGCGCAGTTTTTCTTTCCTTGCGTGCTGTTCTGGATGACAACCGGAATGGTGGCTCCTCCAGCGAATGCTCCTGAAATTGATGCTGCGCAAGTCAGTAAAGCCTTGGGGTTTGGTATGGGGTTTATCACGTTGATGAATGCCCGCACCGACACTGGTTTCTTTACCCTGGATATCAAAATCATTTATGCCCGCTTGATTCGAGTCGCTTATGCGTTGATTGCCGCCAAGGAAACCGGACGCACTGCCAGTTTTTGGACAGATGTTGAGCGTGCCTTAAACAAGACCCTTGACCTTACGGATGGAATTGATTTTCTAGAAAATTATTTCCGCAGCGATGTTTCTCTCACCCCAGAGCAGCGGGCTGATCGTCAGCGCAAATTAGATGCAGTCCGCAGCAAGAAGTCGAGAGCTGACCAGGCCGAAGCGTTGTTGGCGCTGATGGATGTGCGCCGAGCTGACCTGCCCAATATGCTCAGACGCTTTGGTTGTGATGGTGATTTGTTGAACAAGTATTTTTAGCAGCAAGTTTTATGTTGGAAACTAAACCCAGAGATGTGCAAGTTCTCCCGATCGCTTTAGAGACGACAGCATTGCGATCGCGCAGTTGGACTCGACTCCGGTTTGAAATTGAGTATGCGCGGCAAAAAGGTACAACTGCTAACTCTTATTTGATCCGGGCTGATCAGGTAGCGTTGATTGACCCGCCCGGAGAGTCATTCACCGAAACTTATCTGGCAGAACTGCAAAAACGCCTTGACCTGAAGCAACTCAATTATGTGATTTTGGGTCACGTCAACCCCAACCGAGCTGTCACCCTAAAAGCCTTGTTGTCTCTGGCTCCGCAAATCACCTTTGTCTGCTCAAATCCTGGCGCGATCGCCCTCCGCAATGCTCTCGAAAATCAAGACTTGAATATTTTGGTGGTGCGGGGTGAAGAAACCCTCGATTTAGGGCAAGGTCATCACTTACAGTTTGTCCCCACGCCTAGTCCTCGCTGGCCCGATAGCCTCTGCACCTATGACCCCAAAACTCAAATTCTCTACACCGACAAACTATTTGGAGCGCATATCTGTGGCGACCAAGTGTTTGACGAAGGCTGGACGGTCTTTAGTGACGATCGCCGCTACTACTACGACTGTTTGATGGCTCCCCACGCCCGTCAAGTCGAAACCGCCTTAGATAAGTTGGCTGACCTACCCGTCAAATTCTATGCTCCCGGTCATGGCCCCCTCGTTCGCTACGGGTTGACCGAACTCACCCATGCTTATCAACAATGGAGCCAGCAACAAAAATCGCAAGAACTGTCGGTGGCGCTGTTATATGCCTCGGCTTACGGGAATACAGCAACCCTGGCTCAAGCGATCGCCCGTGGCATTACCAAAGCCGGAGTTGGGGTGGAGTCGATCAACTGCGAAGTTGCCGAACCTGGTGAAATTCAAGCAGCCGTTGAAAAGTGCGCTGGGTTTATCATGGGTTCCCCTACGCTGGGTGGTCATGCCCCCACCCCCATCCAAACCGCTTTGGGGATTGTGTTGTCTACCGCCACGAAAAACAAGCTGGCTGGGGTCTTTGGCTCTTTTGGCTGGAGTGGTGAAGCAATTGATTTGATCGAAGGCAAGTTTAAAGATGCGGGGTATAACCTGGGCTTCGAGACGATTCGGGTGAAGTTCAAGCCCACGGAAGTGACAATCAAAATGTGCGAAGAGGCAGGCACCGACTTTGCCCAAGCCCTCAAGAAAGCCAAAAAAGTGCGGGAACCCAGACAACCCGCCACCTCTCTAGAGCAAGCCGTTGGTCGGATTGTCGGGTCACTCTGCATTGTCACCTCCAAGCACGAAGAGGTTGCCAGCGCCATGTTGGCCTCCTGGGTGTCGCAAGCCACCTTTAGCCCACCTGGTTTGACCGTCGCTGTTGCCAAAGAGCGGGCGATCGAGTCGTTGATGTATCCCGGTAGCCGTTTTGTCTTGAACGTTTTAGCAGATGGCAACCACCTCGGTCTGATGAAGCACTTCCTCAAACCCTTTGGCCCTGCCGAAGACCGCTTTGAAGGAGTTGAAGTAGAAACCGCTAGTGACGGCTCACCCATTCTCAAAGATGCTCTAGCGTATATGGAGTGTCGGGTCGAAAACCGAATGGAATGTGGCGATCACTGGTTGCTGTATGCGATCGCCGACAGCGGCAAAGTGTTGCAATCAAACGCCCTTACCGCTGTTCACCATCGCAAAACGGGTACACACTACTAAACTCCGTTTATTCATTACCTGTGTGTCTGGTGCGTGGAGTATGCGCCCTACTTTAAGAGCGATCGTGTTGAACCCAAACGTGCGATCGCTCTGGAGCCATTTCTGCTGACGGTTGTAACGAGTGATTGCTAATCCTAATTTGCAAAATTTCGTCGCTATGGCGTTTGAGGTAAACCAACAAGCTATGGATAAATACAACAATCCCTAGCATTTCTAAAAACTCTTCTAGGTTTGTCATAGCAGCATAGGTAAAATTCGCTTTACCGTACACGCTGGCATACAGACCATCAATCATTTCCATACCCAACGCGCCCCCCACATAGAGCGCCCCAGCCAATATAAAAGAATGTCGGGTTTGAGCTGGGAGTTGAGTCAGAAACTTCAAGAAACGGATGCCCAAGAGCACAACCAAAAAGATATAGGGAATCACCCAGGCGAAGTAAAAGATGCCCGTTACGCCCAATGTATCCCTTACAGGGTCAATTAACAATTCATGCAGGCTAGCAAGTTCATCGATTGATAAAAATAAAAAAATGCCTGCCAGAGTTCGCCAGTCGCTAGCTTTAGGGATGGACTCTGGAGACTGAAGTTGAGCGATCGCCGCTAACAGACCCGAACAGGCCATTAAAGAAACTGAAGCGAACCAAGTCGGAATGTTGGCTTCGGCATCAACATTAAAGAGGTTAACTAAGCCGAGTAACCGCCCATAACCCAAGATATAGCTGGAAAAGTTAACCGCTAAGCTTGCTAAGGTCAGGCTAACAACCATGCAGAATAAAAAGACGGCGACTCGCTTAGGTGCAATTGTGATCATGAGGTATAAAGTTATCTACAAGCGCTTTGAGGCAACTCCTGCTCCGGCACCCTTTTTCAAAATCGAGAGCTTTAGTTACCAATAATCTTCGGTTAAATAAAGCTTAACCCCAGAGCGTTGCGATCGCTGTATACCCAAAGAGGTACCACTCTTGGGCACCTCTATCTAGTTAGGTAGATTTTCAGAGAAAAAGAATTAAAGCCGTTTCTCTAAATATTGACCAATCATCTGCTGTTCTCCAGCCCGAGAAATCACTGTCTGTCGAGTGCGATATTGATCACCTACTAATTTCAGTTCTTCCTCAAACATCGAGCCGTCATATTCGGTTTTCAGGCAAAGCGTTTGTGGGGTCGAGAAGTGGTATTCGGCTGTTACAGGTTTAATGGTGGCGAAACCGCGATCGCGATACAAAATATTGCCTGCCGCGCCAAACAAGGTTGAGCCTTTAGACTTCTTCCGTCCCGAAACCGAATCATGGCTTTCCCAAATTACATAAGCGCCGCAGGTGAGCACAATCTCATCGCTGAGTTCGTGCAGTTTAGCTAAGTGCTGTAGCTCGTCGCACCCTGCTTCCAGAAACCGAATGTTAATGAAGCTGACCATTTCCTGAGTTTCGCCCTCTGGCAGCGTGTAATAGCGCCGTTCTGAACGCCATTGACCTTCAGATTTGCGAAAGAACTCAGCAATTAACGAGTCTTCTGTCGTAGTTGCAAGCTGGAGAAGTGATGACACCGAATTCAATCCCCTTATGCAAGATGAATAGTGTGGATAAGCTGCTAAGCGCAAGCGCCGAGACTTCGTAAAATAATTTTACTAATCTTAATATTACTTATTGTAAGCAATTAGGTCTAAGCTGTCTGTAGCTGATGTTCCTATCATTGCCGATCCTAGTGAGTTTGGCCTCTGTGCTCAGTCAGAACTTGGCAGATTGGAAATCTACTTTTAGTTAGAGTTTTGGGCTGGAGAGCCAAACTGAGAAATAACAGGTCAACCCAACGGCGCGATCGCTAGTTTCTACTCCAACGAAAAAGCCCATGATTACGGGCTAAGCAAGAATCAACCACTAGATATAAGGAAAGGACTGGCAGGGTGTTTGAAATGCTAGCCCCGTCAGTCCTATGGCTCAGACCATCATGAAATCAATGATCAGATCAATCAGTTGTCGTTTGGCTCCAGTGCGATCGCCGATCAATTATTGACCGAGGTTCACCTTCACAACCTTGTTTTTCTCTTCTTCAGCTTTTGGCAATGTTAAGGATAAAATGCCATTCGTGAAATCGGCAGCGACTTTATCGTTTTGAATCCGAGCGGGAAGGGGAATAATTCGCTGGAACTGACCATAGCGAAATTCAGAGCGAACCATACCTTTCTCTTCGACTTTGGTTTCTGAACGACGCTCACCCCGGATGGCAACAGATTCAGCAGTGACTTGCACATCCAAATCTTTTGCTTCTAAACCAGGCAGTTCGACTTTGAGCTGAATTTGATCTTCGGTTTCGTGAATCTCGGCAGCAGGAATAAAGCTCAAACTTTTGCCAGTCAAGGTTCCATCTTCGGGAGTTGCTAAGCGATCGAACAGCCGATTCATCTCACGTTGTAAGCTGTCAATTTCGCGGAAAGGTTCCCAACGTACGAGTGCCATAAAGGTTACCTCCAATATTGAGATATCCAATATGCTGGACGTAGTGTGCCGTCAAAAAAGCATTGATGTGATTGCTTTTGGCTCAATCCGTCTAGCTCTCTTTACTCTTCTAGAATAGCGACGTTAAATAAAACTCAGGTTCGGTTTTTTGCCACTGAGCGATCGCAATCTCCACACTTCCTTGAAACTAGACTGATTAAAGTTTTCTGCCGAGAATTTAGTCATCTTTTCTTAATTAAATTCAAAAATAAACTAGATTTCGAAACTCTGTTCTGAACGGAGGTTTTGAAATTTGGGCGATCGCATCGTTAATAGTTTGTCTTTTCGACCGAACTCTACAGAATTTGCCTTAGCTAGGTTGAAATACTGGTGGGTGATCTTTACTAAAATCACGAAATTGCAAATTATGTAATGATATGTGAAACTTCGGAGGATTGATTGCTCACTTGTTAGAAAATACTGTCATATGCTTTTCTCATAAAACCCTTCATTCTTAGTGCTATGCG
>CBIHQL010000125.1:0-9506 GCA_966211855.1 uncultured bacterium | reverse complement strand
GGTGAGGAGAGAGACGGAAGTGAGGAGAGAGGAGTGAGGAGTGAGGAGTTAGAACACTCTCAGGGGGATCAAGCGATCGCTAATGAGGAGTCTGGATCACCCCTCTCCCCTGACTCCTCACTCCTCACTGAAAACACTCAGCGTTCCGAGGCGATCGCCATCGATATCCCTCGACCCACGCCTCCTTTCTGGGGGACGCAAGTGTTGCAACCTGAAGATATCCCGATGGAGGAACTCTTTGGATATCTCGATCTGCAAGCGTTAGTGGCGGGTCAGTGGCAGTTCCGCAAGCCCAGGGAGCAGTCACGCGAAGAGTATGATGCTTTCTTGCAAGAGAAGGTATATCCGATTCTGGAGCAGTGGAAACAGAAGATTGTTGAGGAGAAACTACTCCATCCCCAAGCGATCTACGGATACTTCCCTTGTCAGGCAGAAGGCAATTCTCTCTATCTCTATGATCCTTCTGTAGGGGCAAACAGCGGTTCCTCCCAAGATCCGATCGCAACCTTCAAGTTCCCTCGTCAGCGATCGCTGCGTCGTCTCTGTATTGCCGACTTCTTTGCACCGAAGGAATCTGGACAAATAGATGTCTTCCCCATGCAAGCGGTGACGATGGGAGAGATTGCCACGGAATATGCCAAAAAGCTATTTGAATCCAACAACTACACCGACTATCTCTACTTCCACGGGTTAGCGGTACAGATGGCAGAAGCTCTAGCCGAGTGGACTCATGCGCGGATTCGGCGGGAACTCGGTTTTGGCAACGAAGACCCAGAGAACATTCGGGATATCTTGGCACAGCGCTATCGGGGTTCTCGGTATAGCTTTGGCTATCCTGCTTGCCCCAACATGCAAGACCAGTACACCTTGTTGGATCTGTTAGGGAGCGATCGCATCAATCTACATATGGATGAAAGCGAACAACTCTACCCAGAGCAATCCACTACGGCGATCATTGCTTACCATCCGGAGGCGAAGTACTTCAGCGCTTAAGGCAGATTAGGGGGTTAGATTGGTTAACCCCCTATCAATGAACTATCAATTAGGCTTTGGTGCGATCTAAGCCTTCACGGACTGGCGACGACGAGACCAACCGAGCAAACCGCCAACCATCAATAATCCTGCGATCGCGGTGGGTTCAGGAACAGATTCTGTCGTATCAGAGGTTCTCACCGCAACCTGGAAAGATCCGTCATTATCTTCATAGGCTCCAGGCGCACCGCTGAAGCCAAAACCATCGGCAATGCCTAAAAATAGACGAGTGGCTCCAGTGGGAGCGGTAAATGTCTTACCAGACCCATCGCCAATAAAGAAGAGTTGGCCTAATCCAGGGGCTAGCGAGGTAAAGCTGGTACCAATGCCACCACTACGAAAATCTAAGGTTGTTGGTGCTGAACTACCGACAGGATTGTTGTTATCTAAAAATAGTCCGACGAGCGCCCCTTGTGGCCCTTGATAACCACTAATTCCTGCTAAAGCATTCAGGCTGCTGCCATCAGGATCACCTCCATTTGGCTCAAAGCCATTACTAGGATTGCAACCTAAACCATTGAAGTAGTTCACGCAGCCAGTAGCGTTAAACGAAAAAGCCTGACCAGTAATTGCAGCGATCGATTGGGGAAACGTTTCTTGCAAAAAATCGCTGGATACATACCCATGCCGAGTCAGTGGAAATGAGGGATCGGAGCTACCAAGATTAGGAATAGTAACATCCGTGCGACCTGCGAGAAAAATGGCATCGGTGCCTTGAACAGTCAAGTTAACCGTGGC
The DNA here is from genome assembly GCA_966211855.1 of uncultured bacterium. Taxonomy (GTDB): domain Bacteria; phylum Cyanobacteriota; class Cyanobacteriia; order FACHB-46; family FACHB-46; genus CBIHQL01. The sequence continues at coordinate 7,736 of CBIHQL010000125.1, read as the reverse complement.
GGCACTAGCAGGACTGCTGCTGAGAGCGATTGCAGCAACTGTAGCCGTAGTCATCAAACCTACGACGGATAGCGACTTGGAAGTCATATTTTGAATCTCCAAAATAGTTTAGTGAAAAGCGCGGAGATTGACCCTGATCCGTAGCGGCCACTACAGTAAACTGCTTGTTACTTCACACTAACCTGGCATAACTCCACGGATAATCGATTAAGCATTAGTAAAGTCAGACATCACTTCGATAAAGTTATGATGTAGCAGCCCAAGCGCTGACGGTTTCATTCCAGTCTGGAGAATTGCAGGGCGCTATACCAGATAGCACTGAGGCGATCGCTGCTCAAAAAATCAAGAGCCAGTGACAATATAGGCAACTCGTCTGCCAATATTGACGGCGTGATCTGCCATGCGTTCTAAATGCCGAATCAGCAGCACAAGCAATAGTGTAGGCTCGGCAGTATCAAAGGTATGAGCCTTTTGGATCAACAAACTGTAGATCTGGCGATAGTCTGCATCGACTGCCTCATCTTCACAGCGGATGGCTAACCCAGTTTGAGCATTGAACTCTGCTAAAGACATTAAGCTCAGTGACAGCATGGCTCGGCTGCGGTCAAACATCGGAGTGACTTGACTAAGAACTGGATGCGGGTCATAGCCAGAAAGTTGCACTGCGATCGTTCCGATATTTTGAGCATAATCACCAATCCGCTCCAAATCCCGAACCAACTGCATCAAAGCAGCCAGCAGACGCAACTCTTCCAGCATGGGGGCGTAGAGTGCGATCAGTTTGAAGCACCCACTCTCAATGGTTTGACCCAAGGCATCAATTTTCTGGTCTTGCGGGGCAATCTTAGCGATCGCTTCGATGTCTCTTGCAAACAGCCCTCGCTGTGCTAACTGGCAAGACCTTTCTACTAAAGCTCCCATTTGCAGCGTGTCTTGGTGCAATTGGGTCAGCTGATTTTTGAATGTAAGCGAACCAAGGTGAGTGCTATTCAAGGGGCTACAGATGGGGGCTAAATCTGTAGTTGATCTTAAAAAATTAGTGCTAAAACTCCTGTCTTCCTAAATACATAGAAGGGATGAAATTGAGTCAAAATTCATGGGGTGCGATCGCTATTTCGACTAACTTTGGTGTCTTGCCAAGCGCTGCCAATACCCTGCAAAATGCCCCGACCCACTAAGCCAATACCGCGACCCACAACTTCAGTCAAAACGTAGACTAAGCCGCTTCCCACAAAAGCGATCGCAGCCCGCACGCGAGGAGCAATGGCATCGCGGGTTTCAAGCACAAGGGTGACAGCAAGTTGCAAACCTGTCAAATCGCGCAACTCTCGAGTGCGGGGAGCATAAACTGAGACTCTAGCGATCCCACGACTATCGAGCACGAATAAAGGGTGCTGGCTTTCAAAAATTGCTTTGGGATCACCCACATATTTTTCGAGGCGATATCGCCAAGACAAACTATTTCTAAATCGTTCAATTTCGCGGGTTGAAATCAAGCGGCGATCGTAGAAATTTTGCTTAATGATTTCTACATCTGCAAAATGATTTAGCAGGGGTTGAATTACAGCATTAGCGACCTGTACCAGTAAGTTTTGCAAGATAGTTTCGGCACGCTCTTGGGCTTCTGGCGACTCAGCTGCATAGGTGGCATTATCAATGGTCAGTGGAGTCTGAAACAACAGATAAGCAAGCAGTTCAGCCACTAAAGGGATTTTATTGAGGATATCAACTTGAACTGTGGGGGCATCAAGCCGCAACACGCTCACAATTTCATAATCTCGCCCATTCAGTTTCAGCGTGGCATATTTGCCAAAAAACTCAACGGTTGTGGCCTGCCAAAGATCTTGTAGAATCGCTGGCTGTTTTTCAATCAAGTGAGGCAGCGTCACCTGAGAAAATTGCAATTCATCCAGGATATTTTCTAGTTGACGGAGAATTGTGTAAAGTAGCTCTCGCTTCTTTTCTTCTCGCAAAATGTCAATTTCTAGCGGTGTGCTAGTGAGATTTTGCAGCAGAGATTGCAGTTTGCTGATCGTGCGATCAAAAAGGGTTGCTTGCAGATTTTTGGCACTTGCAGAAAGAGCGATCGCGGCATTTGCAGAGTCTGTGGGGATCAGCGCTGAACGAGGAGCTTCGGCGGAGACACGATGTGCAGGAAAGGTGGGAATAGATGAAGGACGGCGATCGCGAGGGGCAGCATCACGCTGAGGAGTTGCTAAGAGGTGACTGATCAGCCAGCGGGCTGTTTTGAGTTCACGCCAGCGACCTGCTAATACAGCCCGTTCAAGCGCATCAAGACTAGGTTGTTGTAGTTGGGCGGTGACTTCTGCGATGGCAGCGTCAATTTGTTGTAAACCTGAAAGCCGCCAATTTTGGCGCAATCGTGTGAAGGGGCCGATCGCTGCCTGAGAAATTCTGCGATCGCGGGGTTCAGGCGCGAGCAAACGAGGGCTGGTGATGTCCCTGGAGATTGACGCTGTGGGCCAATAAGGTTGCCCTGCTGCAACTTGTTGAATGGCGGTTAACAGTTCAGGAATGCTGATCCCCTTCGGGCAATAACCATTGAGGCCCAATTGTTGAGCAGCAGCGATCGCCTCTGTAGCCAGCGGTTGGCTCAGCAGCAAAACAGGTAAGTTGGGATAATGAGTCCGTAAGCGTTGACACCACTGCAACCCCGCTTCTACGGCAGTCATGATGTCGGTTGGCGGTGCGAGATTCGGATCAAGAATGACGAGATCGATCGCCGATTGGGCTGTTGAGACAGAGGCCGCTAAAAACTCCCAAGCTGCTGTCTCGGTCTCAACTGCTTCAACTACTTGTAAGTTAGGTGATTGCTCTAGACACAACCGCAGACCCATCCGAAATACAGGGTCGGCATCAATCAATAACAACCTAAGTAATTGTTCCGGCATCCTGCTTCCTAGCACTTGAGGATTAGCGATCCCAACCCAGCGCTGCCATCTGTTTGACTCCAGAACGACGCTATCACACCTTGAGTGCTTCAGGGCGATTAATTCTAGCCATCAAATGGTGGAGGTGCTGGTTCTGCAGGTTCACTCGGTGCTTCTAAACTAGGGTTACTGGGGGCTGGCTCTGGTTCTACAGAATCACTTGGTATTTCCTCAGGAGGTGGGCTATTAGGTTCAGAATTGTTATTTACAGGCTGCTCAACTGGCTGCCTATCTGCGGCTTCCTGAGCTGAGCGAATGGCTTCTCGTTCTGCGGCCCACTGATTAATTGCACCTTGAGCCTCTCCATATAAAGCTCGACCGTAGCCAATTTGAGAGGCAACTTCAATCGCACGACTCAAGCTACCGCGATCGGCAAGTCCATAAGCTTCATTCATGATCGGTTGATCTTCTGCAATTTGCTGCTGCACCACCCAATCGTTGATGGCGGCCTGAGCTTCATCATAGAGGGCGCGGCCTGAGCGGATTTTGCTAGCGGCTGCGATCGCTTGGTTCAAACTTCCTTGACTCGCTAAACTACGAGCTTGATCGAGGAACGGTTGATCTTCAATGATTTGAATTTGCTGTCTCCAACTGGCAATTGCAGTTTGAGCATCAATCCGTAAGGCGCGGCCTTGGGCAATCTGACTAGCAACAGCGATCGCTGACTTGAGACTGGGGACGGTATTAGCTTTAGCGATCGCCTGGGCTTGGTTCAAGTAAGGCCGATCTTCCAGCCGTTGAATTTCTTTACGCCAGTGAGCGATCAGCGTTTGAGCTTGTAGACGTTGAGGCCGACCCGGTGCCACTGTAGCTGCTTGGGCGATCGCCAGTTTCAAGCCCGGAACCTGATTAATGCTTGCCAAAGTTTGCGCAAACTGAAGCTGCACTAAGTCTTGGCGTTGCATCTCCCAACGAGCCATTTGAGCTTTGGCAACCTTATAGAGAGGGCGATCGGGGCTAATTTGGCGCGCCACTTCCAGAGCAGTGAACAGATTCCACAGTTGCTCGTGGAGCGGTTGGCTAGAAGTCGGAGCGACATCTGCGGCTTGGTAGGCACGACTTAGCCGGATTAAGTCTTCAGCCTCGGGTAAAGCCTTCGCGTCTTTGGGCACCTGCTCAGCAATGGCGATCGCTTCATCAAATTCTTTGGCTTGCAATTGAGCAGCGGCTAAAGTCAGTAACTTGCGGCTCCAGTTTTGAATCTCCTGGTTGGCTTGCGTCTGAGCGTAGGTTTTGGGCGTGACTTTGCGGGCCAGAGCGATCGCCTCAACTAGAGCATCAGCAAAATTATCTTGAGCGACCGTACGGGCTCGTTGCAACTGTTCCCACGCCAGTTTCTCGCTAGCAATCTGCTGACGTAAGGGGTTGGCTTTCTGTTGCCAGTGAGGGTTGTCGAGGTTGCTGAGAGCTTGAGCTTGAGTCCAGGCTTCTTGCCACTTTTGGGTTTTCAGAGCTGCTTGAGCTTTGGCATAAATACCCTCGCCTTTCTCCCAGTTTTGTTTCCAGGCAGCGATCGCGTCCTGAGCTTCTTGGTAGAGGGGGCTGCTGGGCGGAATTTTATTGACTAGCTCGATTGCCGCTTCCAGTTGGCTATCAGCTACCTTTTGCTCAGCCAAGCTTAAAAGCGGGCGCGACCATTCTTCGAGGGAGGTTTGAGCACTATTGTAGAGTGGGTGTTCTGGCCCCCACTGTTTAACCAAATTGATCCCCGCGATCAGTGAATCAACTTTGCCCGAAGCCGCGGCTTGTTGGGCACAATACAGTCGCTCGGCATCTGCTGCTAGGGGTGAGACTTGCTGGCAGTTGGGAGGTGGAGGTAGCATTGTCATCCACAGTGCAGCCACGATCCCAGTGCTGCTACACACCAAGACAACACTCAACCAAACTAAAGACCATCTCCAACCCGCTTGAGATGGAGTTGTTGAAGGGGTCGGCTCGGCAGCAGTTGCAGTTGCTTCGCTAGTATCAGTAGGGTAGTCAGACCTCGCGGGCTCAGCGGCGATCGCATCAGCGTGCAGATCTGTCTCTGGCGGGCTAGCACTTTGTTGAGGCGTTGCTACTTGCCCCGGTTGAGGTGGAATCCGATGACGCTGCCATGCTCGGGAAGAAGGAGTGACAGATGGACGGAATCGATTGAATTGTCTTCTCGCCATGACCTCGGCTGCTGAAACTCTCTAAAGAAACCAGTGCATTGATAAACCTGTGTGGGGCGATCCATGCCGGACTGCTATTCGCGATCGCAAGATAATCCAATACCCTAATACCCATTGAGGTATCCGGAAGATTGATTTAAAAAGCTTTGTAGCCTTGACAAAAAATTGCGATATGTAAACAGCCCTAATTTAGATGAAGTCAGCTAATGATTAGAGACAACCTCTAAACAAACGGTATTTTCTCTTTAATGTAAAGACTTTAGGCTGGGGTTGCCCAAAATCGAATCATTAATTTATCTATTCCTTGGGGGTGCGGGCGATCGCTAGGTTACCCATAAAGTTAGGATAAGACACGCATTGGCGAGAGCATCTCTACCTGAATGGGTGTCAGTCTGCACGTGAGATGGGTGACTTGCAGGCTAAAAAAGCAATCTTGCTGTTTGATTAGGAAGCTTGAGTGATGGCAGCTTCATCAGCCCGGTAGCCAAAGAAGTCGATGCGATAGTCGGTGATTTTGACCCCAACTTGAGCTTCAATTTGCTGAATTAAATCTTGAGGTAACTCGACATGGACATCCATAATTTGGTTGGTGTCGAGACAATTGACATGGCTGTGAGAGTCGCTGATGTTGCCGTAGAGACGACCATCCGATCGCTCGATACATTCAATGATCCCCTGAGCCGAAAGCGCTTCCAGGTTTTGATATACCGATGTATGACCGATGGCTTTGCCTTGATGGTTGAGGCGATCGTAAATTTCGCGAGCAGACAAGTGCTCTTGAGCTTGCCAAAGCAACTCTAAAATGAAGCGACGTTGACGGCTCAGACGCATACCTAAGATTTGGCAGCGATTTAGGGCATCGTCTAAAGAGCGAATTGGTTTAGAAACAGCCACTTCATTTTGCATACTAAACGCCCTTAGCCTAGCGAGTTTGGAATTATTTTGGCGACCTCTTACTGCCTCATGCCACAAGATCATTCTGCCGAAACTTTGAGAGGCGCTGAAATTTTAGCTGAACCTGGCTTGTAGCGTCAAAGCTAACAACGGCAATTCTGAGAATCTTGATGTTAGCTAGGGGTTTGAGCCAGTAAGTTTAAGTTCACTTGTAATATTTGTTTCTATTATAGGAGCTAAAACAAACTCGCTACAAGTTTGCATTAGAGATCGATGATGGAACCCGCATCGGAGTGCGCCGCCGAGCTGTTGTTGGATTGAACGGTGGTTGCTGGGCAGGCGGAAGCTGCTGAGTTTGGTCAACGGCTTGCAGACTATCAAAAATAGCCGCTCGAAGAATGGGTTCTCGTTCTCGGCTGGCAAGTAACCGCAAGCAATCAACGGCAGTTTTTTGTTGTAGAGGGTCAAGAGTGCTGACTGTCGCGAGACGTTGCAGTTGGCGGACAGCAATCAATCGCTTCACACGGTCAGGGTGGGTTAGGTCTGTCAATATTTGCTCAAAACTTGATGCCGCATCGTTAGAGGTAGGCTGCAAGACATGGAACACCACTAAGAGCATTGTGATTAAGGTGCCCAACCCTTGGAGTAAAGCCCCCGTAGCGACCCAAGGGCTGTCGGTTTCGCTCCAAATGGCGATCGCCAAATAACTACTGAGGGTGGCTAAACTGCCACTGCCGATAGCGATTAAGACCCGTTGGTTGGCTGTGCTAATGCGTTTGAGCAGTTGAGTCCATTGAGGTTGCCAGCTTTGTTCTTGCCACAGATAAACGACTGCCATGGTGAAGGCACCCAGCAGGATCGCCAAAAGCAACTTCCAATGTAAAAACAGCAGCAAGAGTGCGAGGAGCAAGAGCAAGACCCAACCGTTAGCCTTAGAAAAATGCTCTAAAGAAAGTGGTGACTCAGACCCTAATTGAAGTTCTGCAAGTGAAGCCTGGACAACATGCGTCAGTTGCTGCCACCGAGATGAAGCCTTTGCCACGTTTCTTACCTGTCTACCATCGAACTGACTAATAGGATAGCGAAGTCTAGGCTCTTGCCACAGCAGTTTTTAGCTATTTTTATTGAGTTGCGATCGCATCAATGGGTGGAGTCGGGGCTGCATTCGGAGCAGCAAGCACGGGGCATTGGTCAGGCACCAGTCGGAGATAGCGAACACATTCTTCAGGGCTTAACTGCCGCAGGGTGCGATCGCGGGCTAGCTTGAGCAAGGCTGACCAGGTTGCTGCCCAGAGACGCACTTTACCGTCATCAGCCACAGTAACGACATATTGACCATCAGGGCTAAAGAAGGCGCGGCGAACACTTTGTACATGATTGTTGAGAGTGGGCATTCGTAATTGGGCTTGCTCGGTACCCGTTTCTGCGTCCCATAGCCGAGCTGTGCCATCACCACTGGCAGTGACGATTGAGCGTCCGTCAGGGCTAAACTCGGCATCCATGACCGAACCCCGATGCCCTGCCAGAATTACCCGCAACGTCCCTGTAGCAACATCCCAAATTCGAGCTGTGCCATCCCAGTTTGCTGTAACGATGAGTTGATTATCTGGGCTTAAAACGGCACCGAGCACCATATCTTGATGTTGCAAGAGCTTGACCATGCGACCAGAGGCAACGTCCCAAATTCGAGCCGTATGATCCCAGCTTGCTGAAATAATCTGTTGGTCGTTGTGGCTAA
>CBIHQL010000124.1:0-9547 GCA_966211855.1 uncultured bacterium | reverse complement strand
CAAGCACCATCCCCATCTTTACCCACTTTAGAACCAGCAACTCCAGCAGTTCCAGGTTCTACGTCGCCAGCCCCATCAACTCCAACCCAACCATCCACGACCCCAGCGCGATCGCCTCAGCTACCGACTCCGACTCAGGCTCAACCTGTAGCACCCGCAACACAAGTAGAACCAGATAGCACATCGCCCGCTCAGCCCACCCTAGTTATTCCTGAAACACCGCCAACTCCAGCGCCAACCCCACCCACAACACAGCCGGGGCTGACGACCACGCCCAATGGCAACACCGAAGTTGCACCCGAGGCAGGCGGTGTGATCGAGTTGATGGCGGATCGCCAAGAGTACGACGATCAGCGGCAAGTTTTTACGGCAGAAGGCAATGTGTTGATGCGTTTTCGAGGAGCCGTACTCGATACCAATCGCTTGTTGGTTAATATCCCTAATCGCCTAGCTGTTGCGGAGGGCAACGTTGCGCTGACCCGGGGTGAGCAAGTGCTGCGGGGTGAGCGCTTTGAATACAACTTTGTGCAAAATACAGGCACGATCGCCAATGCCCGGGGTGAGATTTTCTTGCCGACTGCCGAGACTGATTTCGCGCCCTCGCTACCCACTGATGTCAGTGCTGGTGTGGAGGCACGCCCCCCAAGCGATCGCATTACAGCTAACCAACCCCTGCAAAACGTCAGCAGCTCAGGTGGCATCAACGTCGGCACTGGGGTGGGTCAAGATGCTCCAACGGCGGCGAGTGGCGGTGCAGTTCGGCGGTTGCGCTTTGAGGCGAGTCAAATTGAATTTGATCCTCGCGGGTGGCAAGCTCAAGATGTGCGCATTACCAACGACCCATTTTCACCACCTGAGCTGGAGATTAGAGCCGATGAAGCTTCATTGACGCGACTCTCACCGCTACGAGATGAAGTGCGGGCAAAACGGGCAAGATTGGTGTTTGATCAAGGGTTTTCTTTGCCCCTCATGCGATCGCGGGTGCTGCTCGATCGTCGGCAACGAGACCCGTCGCTGATCCAGTTTGGCTATGACCAAGGCGATCGCGGGGGTTTATTTGTCCAAAGCAATTTTGAACCGATTTCTACAGAGGCAGTTCAATTTAGCGTTACACCCCAATTCTTCATCCAAAAAGCGCTCACTGACAGTAATGGAGCCATCTTTGACCCATCGGTTTATGGTTTAAGAGCCAAACTCAACGCGACCATCAGCCCCAAAGCCACGCTGCGCGGAACTACCAACTTTACGAGCCTTGACCCCAGCGAGATCTCTGAGAACCTACGAGCCAATCTCCAATTTCGGCAATTGATCGGCACTCATACTCTAGCGGCTGATTACAGTTATCGCGAACGGTTATTTAATGGCTCTCTAGGCTATCAAGATGTGCGTAGTAGTCTAGGCGCTTTTCTGATCTCGCCTGTGATTTCGCTAGGTACGTCAGGGGTGAGTCTCAGTTATCAAGCAGGGGCACAATATGTCACGGCTGCCACCGATCGCCTGGATCTTTTAGACCCCGGTCAATCAAATAATCGGGTGAGTTTGGGTCGCTTTGAGGCCAGTGCAGCGTTGAACAAAGGCTTTCTGCTTTGGCAAGGCAAGAGCTTACCCCCAACGCCTCAAGCAGGTTTGCGCTTCACTCCCAGCCCAGTTGTGCCTTACTTACAGCTCATTACTGGGGTGCGCGGTGTTGCCAATGCCTATACAAGCAGCGACACTCAAACTAATTTGACAGGTACGATTGGCTTGCAAGGTCAGGTGGGGCAGTTCTCACGCTCATTCCTCGACTACACAGGCTTTAATGTCAGCTATTCTCAAGCCCTCGTTAACGGTCAGTCTCCTTTCCTGTTCGATCGCGTAATCGACGATCGCGTCCTGTCGGCAGGCATTGTCCAACAACTGTATGGCCCCTTCCGGGTTGGTTTCCAAACTGCAATCAACCTAGATACTGGCAAGTCAATCAGCACAGACTACACGTTGGAATATAGCCGTCGTACCTATGGTGTGACGGTTCGCTATAACCCAGTTTTGGAGTTGGGCTCTATTGGCTTACGAGTTAGCGACTTCAACTGGAATGGTGGGTCTGCGCCCTTTTCCGGGTCTGGGATTAACATGGTTGAGGGAGGGGTCGTACGCCCAAATACCGACTAAGGGGTTTGAACCCAGCGGATACTTGAGCTTTAATGACAGAATCGTCTGGCTGTACTTTGCCTGCGATCGCCTTGACAAAATCTTGAGCAGCATGACCTGGGCTTCAATTGCGGCAACGACCTCAGCTAAGTTGAAAAGGGGAAACCTCTAACCTCACGATGACAGAATCAGTCCAAGACTCTGTTACAACAACTGCGGCGGCTCTGCTGACTCACTACAGCTTTGACCTCCACGGGCATAATGCTGATGAGTTAGTGGTTTGGTGGTCAACCGCCTATCAATCTCATTGGGTGCGTCCAGCCGTTGTGGAAGCGTTGTATCAAGGACGGTATAAAGCCATTTCGGTAGAGCAAATTTTGGCGCTCTGGTTGCGGCGAGGGCAACCTGTTTACCATTTCAACCACGAGTTTGAGCGGATTGTTTGTAGCAAGTTTCCGCAAGCGTTAGTCCCTAAATCCAACTCTGGAGAAGAACCCACCGCGATCGCACCTTTAGAAGCTCCACTTCGCGTTGATTGGCCCGCTCTCCCCTCCAGTTTGACCACTACTGATAACCCAGTAGCCATTCCTCCACTTGCCTTTGCTGAGCCTGACAGTGAGGTTGACTTACCCAAGCCCATCCGGCGATCGCTTCCTGAGGCATCTCTTCCAGCCCTACCCGAACCAACAGCACCCAGCATCGACGAGCCAGTCGTCACATCGGAACCCACGATCGCTCCTACTCAACCAGAAGAGCAGACCGATGGAGACACTCTGGCAAGGGAACTGCCTGCTCTCGAAGCAGCGATCGCAGAAACCGAGCAATTACTCTCCTGTTTGCCGTTCAATGCCCTTGCTCAGCCAAACTCAGACGTACCAGAGATAGAAACGTCCAGCTTAGAAGAGGCTGCTGTGAGTCAGGCAAAGCAAGCACCCATCCACCAATTTGTGCCGAAGTCTAAATCGTCAGATTTTCACAGTAAGTTAAAAGCTGTGGCGCAATCTCCAGAAGAAGTTCGCGCCGCTGCTGAAGACTAAGCGTTGGTGGTAGCGTTGGCAGATTCTGCGGGCGGCTTAGCTCCACCCATGCGGATTTCTGAGCAGAAAGAGGCCATACTAAAGCCACCAAAGCGCTTCAAAATACTGGTACGCAGCCGTAAATTGGGGCTAGCAAACCAAAGGCGCTCTTCAGAGTACATTGATTCGTATTCCGTAATCAGGGTCAGAGCGTCATCAGCCCCCATGCGATAGCGACCCGCAACTGGAGCTTTCTCGGCATAACCCATTTCTCTGAGCAGTTTGCCTTCGTTGGGGTTTTCGGGGTCGGCGATGGGGACTAAAACGGTGGAGCCAGCATGCTTTTCTTCGTCCCACTCCATCGTGCCATCCCAAGTCACACGCGCACCGCACAGAGCGAGAGCCGGATCGATTTCGTAGGTTTCACAGAGCTTCACAACTTCTGGATCAGTACTCGGCAACATTTCGATTTGAATATCCGATTTGCCACCTTCAGATTGCTTAAATGCCAGGTGATGGCTGGTACGTTGAGAAAACCATTTGCCAGCACTTTGCTGAAAAAATTCGACAATATCCATGAATTAAACGGCTCTATAACCCACGTTTCTAATCGTAATCTTTACTTAAGTTTAAGGCGGAAAAAGAAGAAGTTTTGTTAAGTCAAATTCCGAAGCGGTGAAACTGTTACGGGACAAGGGCGATCGCTACTTTTTCTCTTCTCTTCAGCGCTGGATTTTGCGATCGAGAAACAAGGGGAACACGGAATGGTAAGCTAGCAAATGCATTTAAGAAATGATTGGTGAAGTTTCAATGGCCGGATCGACCCAAGTTCCTTATCTGTTACGGGCTGCGCGTGGTGAAGCTGTTGATCGACCACCCGTGTGGATGATGCGGCAGGCGGGTCGATATATGAAGGTTTATCGAGATCTGCGCGACAAATATCCCTCCTTCCGGGAGCGCTCCGAAAATCCTGAGTTGGCAATTGAGATCTCTCTGCAACCCTTCCGGGCATTTCGTCCTGATGGCGTGATTCTGTTTTCTGACATTTTGACTCCGCTCCCTGGGATCGGCATTCCTTTCGATATCGTGGAAAGCCGTGGCCCCATCATCGATCCCCCGATCCGGAGCCTGGAGCAAATCAACAACCTGCATCCGCTCGATCCCGAAGGTTCAATGCCCTTCATTCGCACGATCTTGCAAACGCTTCGTCAAGAAGTGGGCAATGAAGCAGCGGTGCTCGGTTTCATCGGTGCACCTTGGACTTTGGCAGCTTACGCGATCGAAGGCAAAAGCTCAAAAGATTACACCGTGATCAAGAGCATGGCCTTCAATGAGCCTGAGATGCTGCACAAGTTTTTGGCAAAAATTGCGGATGCGATCGCTGACTATGCTTGCTACCAGATCGACTCTGGCGCTCAAGTGATCCAAATGTTTGACTCTTGGGCCGGACAGCTCAGCCCCCAAGATTTTGAAACCTTTGCTCAGCCCTATCAAAAGCAAGTGTTTGCCAAGATCAAAGCGGCGCATCCTGACGTACCGCTGATCCTCTACATCAACGGCAGTGCTGGCATTTTAGAGCGGATGGCACACTCTGGCTCTGATTTCGTCAGTGTTGACTGGACGGTAGACATGGCAGAAGCGCGGCAACGTCTCGGTGCCAATATGGGCGTGCAAGGCAATATCGACCCCTGTGCTCTCTTTGGCTCCAAAGATTTCATCCGCGATCGCATTTTGGATACCGTGCGTAAAGCGGGCAACCGTCGCCACATCCTCAACCTCGGTCATGGCGTTTTGCAAGGCACCCCCGAAGAAAACGTCGCTTACTTCTTTGAAACCGCCAAGCAGGTTGACAAACTTCTGGCAGTTCATGCCTAATGGGGTTTGGGGTTGCGGCCCCATTCCCTTTTAGGTTCATTCACCTTGACTTCCATGCCTCCCAAGCGGATTTTTATCACTGGCGCAAGTGGCTGCATTGGTCACTACATCGCAGAAACCTTGATTCAAGAGACCGAGCACGAACTGTTTCTGCTGGTTAGAAATCCGGACAAGATTCAATTCGACTATCGCGCCCGTCCTGGCATTACGGTCGTGAAAGGAGACATGCACCAAATCGACCGCCAGGCTGAGTTGCTGCAATCAATGGATGTTGCAATCTTGGCTGCGACCGCTTGGGGGAATGCTCAAGAAACCTATGATGTGAACGTTTTGAAGACGTTGCGGTTGATGAGTTTGCTCGATCACGATCGCTGCGAGCAGGTCATTTACTTCTCAACCGCCAGCATTCTCGATCGCCACAACCAGTTATTGAAAGAAGCAGGGCAACTGGGCACCGACTACATTAGCTCGAAGTACACCTGTTTTCAGCAATTATCAAAGCTGGCGATCGCGCCTAAAGTGACGACTGTATTCCCCACCTTGGTGCTGGGTGGAGATGAGCATAAACCTTACTCTCACCTAACTTCTGGCATTCCAGAGGTTGTGAAGTGGGCTGATCTGATTCGTTTCTTAAAAGCAGACGGCAGTTTTCATTTCATCCACGGTCGTGATATTGCCCAGGTTGTCTATCACCTCGTTGAGCACCCCCCAGCACCCGATCAACCTCGGCAGTTGGTGTTAGGTAATGCCAAGGTGACCGTAGATGAAGCCGTAGAAACGCTTTGTGACTATCTCGGCAAAAAAATTCAGTTCCGAATTCCCTTATCGCCTGCATTGGCAGATATTTTAATTGCCGTTTTTCGGATTCAGATGGCAGCTTGGGATCGCTTCTGCCTAAAATATCGGCATTTCACTTATGAGAACGTAGTCAACCCAACAACCTTTGATTTACCAGCCTACTGCACTACTTTTCGAGATGTATTAAAGATTAGTGGCATTCCTGAACAGGGTAGTGTTGGGGCTGCAAAAGCGGGAGTACAAGCGATCGCAGACTAAAGGTGCTAACAATACTTAGGGTTAATTTCTTTAATTCGTCCTTAACTTATCCTTAATTCAATACCTAAAGTGAGGTTTTTTAGCCTCCTAGATAAAAATTAAGCGATAAATTGAGCAATGACGAATCAGTATATGCAATCTAGTTGGCAGCAACCACCCAGTGATGGGGAGCCCGATCAAAAAAGTCTCAATGAAATGTTGCAGGAGTTGCGGGTTCTGCAACAAGGTAGCCAGATATTAGTTGGTTTTTTTGTGATTCTATCCTTCAGTGAGGGATTCGTTAAGATCGCTCAGTTTGAGAAATGGGTTTATATGGTGGCTTTTCTTTCTTCTGTTATTACCTTGATCTGTTTTAGTGCTCCAGCGGCACAACACCGCATTGAGCGTCCATTGCATCACCGAGTCAAATTTAAAACGCAGTCAAATCGAATTATTGTTGCAGGAACCGTAGCCCTTTCAGTTGCTTTTATCTCAACAACACAATTGGTTTCAAACGAGGCTCTAGGGCCTGAGTTATCCTCGATCGCAACCACAGCCATAGCGGTATTAATCGGTCTTACTTGGTGGCTGCTCCCTTTATCGCAAAGAGCGAGACAAAATCTGTAAGAAACTCCGAGGCTTAACACAGCCCTACAGTTAACCGCTAATTGCTAGTTGCTAAGCATCTATTCTGGTAACGTCTGTTAAACTCCTCTACAAGTGAGGCTGGGAATTTCCTTACTCTTTGAAGGCAGGAATACCTAGTTTCTTGATGCGAAGATTAGCCCGTTTTGCAACATATCGATTTAGTTACTTGTTTTATTGACCGAAAATCTCTCGGTAGACTGCTGGAGCAGACAATCACAGCGATATTGTTGCAGTTGGGACATCAGTTTAGATAAGAGGCTACCAATTAATGCGTGTTTTACTCCTCTACCCCCTTTTTCCTCGGTCGTTCTGGTCATTTGACAAAGCTCTAGAACTGATTGGGCGTAAGGTTTCGCTTCCTCCACTGGGGATGATTACAGTTGCCGCAATCTTGCCTCAAGAGTGGGAGTTTCGCCTAGTTGATCGGAATGTGCGGTTAGAAACAGAAGCAGACTGGGATTGGGCAGAGCTGGTGATTATCTCTGGCATGATTGTCCAAAAGCCAGATATGCTGCATTTGATTCAGCAGGCGAAGCAACGTGGCAAGTTAGTTGCGGTGGGTGGCCCCTACGTCACCTCCGTGCCAGATGCAGTCCAAGCTGCTGGAGCCGATTTTCTGGTATTGGATGAAGGCGAAATCACGCTTCCGATGTTAGTTGAGGCGATCGCTCAAGGCAAGACTTCTGGTGTATTTCGGGCTGGAGAAGAAAAACCCGATGTCACCACTTCTCCGATTCCCCGTTATGACCTGCTAGACTTCAAGGCTTATAACGAGATGTCGGTGCAATTCTCGCGGGGATGCCCCTTCCAATGCGAGTTTTGCGACATCATTGTGCTGTATGGTCGTAAGCCACGTACCAAAACTCCAGCTCAGCTGATTGCTGAATTACAAACCCTTTATGACCTCGGCTGGCGGCGATCGATCTTTATGGTCGATGACAACTTCATTGGCAACAAGCGCAATGTCAAGTTGCTGCTGCGTGAACTTGGGCCTTGGATGGCAGCCCACAACTATCCCTTCCGCCTCGCAACCGAAGCTTCGATTGATCTAGCCCAAGATCAAGAACTCCTCGATTTGATGATTGCTGCTAACTTTGGTTCTGTGTTTATTGGCATTGAAACCCCAGATACCGACAGTTTGGCGCTGACTCACAAATTCCAAAATACCCGCAGCTCGCTCGTAGAGTCTGTGAAAACCATCAACAGGGCGGGGTTGAATGTGATGGCTGGCTTTATCCTAGGTTTTGATGGTGAGAAGCCGGGGGCAGGTCAACGGATCATTGATTTCGTCGAAGCCACCGCGATTCCCAAAGCCATGTTTGGGCTACTTCAAGCACTGCCGAATACCGCACTCTGGAATCGACTGGAGAAAGAAGGCCGGATGCTGGAGGCCAACAAGGAAACCCAGGGCCACCAAATGGCACTGACTAACTTTATTCCGACTCGTCCGGTAGAAGAGTTAGCCCGTGAGTACCTGAGCTGTTTCTGGGAGCTATACGAACCCAGCCGTTATCTGTCACGGGTTTATCGCAATTTTATTCAGCAAAAGCCATCACCTCACAAGGCACCCTTCCGCATGTTGGAGCTAGTGGAACTGCGAGCGGTACTGACTATCTTCTGGCGACAAGGCATCAAACGTAGCACCCGTTGGCAATTTTGGTGGCAACTCTTCGCGATTTTGCGGCATAACCCCAGTGTGTTTGTACCATATATGAGTAATTGCGCTTTGAGTGAGCACTTCTTGGAGTATCGCCAAACGGTTCGGGACGAGATCGAAGCTCAGTTAGCAGAGTACTTAGCTGCTGAGTCGAAATTTCAGGCTCAAAATAGCAAGGCGACCGTCACCGCTAATATCAACGCGATCGCTAGCTAAATCACTCGTTAAACTGACTAACTGCTTTTGCCCGGTTTCTGGAAGCTGCCTGGGAAAATGTGATTAACCATCCAGCACTGTCACCAGATTTTTCAGCCGGGCACACAACCTTTGAGGCTAACTTTAAAATGCGAGTTTTACTCCTCTATCCCCTGTTTCCTAAAAGCTTTTGGTCATTTGAAAAAACGTTAGAACTTGTCGATCGCAAGGTTTTATTACCGCCCCTAGGCTTAGTGACGGTCGCCGCTATTTTGCCCCAAGACTGGGAATACAAGCTGGTCGATCGCAACGTGCGTGAGGTGACAGAAGCAGAATGGGAGTGGGCCGATCTGGTGATTCTCTCAGCCATGATTGTGCAGAAAGATGACTTTTTGGCACAAATTCGCGAAGCTAAACGCCGAGGTAAACCGGTTGCGGTGGGGGGGCCATACCCAACTGCTCTACCAGAAGAAGCGCAAGCGGCTGGCACGGATTACATGATTTTGGATGAGGGCGAGATTACCCTGCCGATGTTTGTTGAGGCGATCGCAAGGGGTGAGACGCAAGGCGTATTTCGCTCGGACGGCATCAAGCCAGATGTCACCACCACACCAGTTCCTCGATTTGAACTGCTCGATTTCAGCGCTTACGACAGCATGGCGGTGCAGTTCTCGCGGGGGTGCCCGTTCCAGTGCGAATTTTGCGACATTATTGTCCTCTACGGTCGCAAGCCTCGTACCAAAACCCCAGCCCAACTCCTCGCCGAACTCGACTATCTTTATGAACTCGGCTGGGATCGCAGCATTTTCATGGTGGATGACAACTTCATTGGCAACAAGCGCAACGTGAAGTTGTTCCTCAAAGAGCTGAAAATCTGGATGGAAGAGCATGGCTATCCATTTAGTATCTTCACCGAAGCTTCGGTCGATTTGGCTCAAGATCCAGAGCTGATGGAGTTGATGGTTGAGTGTAACTTTGCTGCGGTTTTCTTAGG
>CBIHQL010000123.1:0-9551 GCA_966211855.1 uncultured bacterium | reverse complement strand
GCAAAATATTATGAAGTTTGCGTGAATTACTGAAGTCGTCAATCTATGAAAGTTGCGGAAACTACGGAGTTGTAGGATGTGAGCCACTAGTAAAGACCTTTTGATCTGGAGGCGTCAACTTCTGACCAAAAGATCGACAATAGAGAAGATACAAGATTGCTGTGATAGCATCGACCCGTCGTTCTGACAGCTAGGAGTTACGAATGATCACCCAACCTCGGCAATACAATTGGACAGCGGTGATCCAAGAATTTGAGGCGGTGGTGGGGCCACGAGGAGTCGTCCGGCGGCCTGAAGAATTATTGGTGTATGAGTGTGATGGCTTAGCCAGTTATCGACAGCGGCCTGCGGTGGTTGTCCTGCCTCGAACAACTGAGCAAGTTGCTGCTGTTGTCAAAATCTGCGATCGCTACCAAGTCCCGTTCGTGGCGCGAGGAGCCGGAACTGGCTTGTCGGGAGGGGCGCTTCCCTTACAAAACAGCGTCTTGATCGTCACGGCATTGATGCAAAAAATCCTGCGTATTGATCTAGAAAATCAGCGAATTGTGGTGCAACCGGGCGTGATCAACAACTGGGTCACCCAAGCCGTCAGTGGAGCCGGATTTTACTATGCGCCTGACCCCTCTAGTCAGATTGTTTGCTCAGTGGGTGGCAACGTCGCCGAAAACTCTGGGGGCGTGCATTGCTTAAAGTATGGAGTCACAACTAATCATGTATTAGGTCTGAAATTGGTACTACCCGATGGCTCCATTACCGAGGTGGGTGGCGAAATTGCGGAGATGCCCGGTTACGATCTCCCCGGTTTATTTGTCGGCTCTGAAGGAACCTTGGGCATTGCCACCGAAATTACCTTGAGAATTCTCAAAAAGCCGGAAGCAGTACGGGTTTTACTGGCTGACTTTACAACCGTAGAAGCGGCTGGGGCAACTGTTTCTGACATCATTGGGGCGGGTATTATCCCCGGTGGTATGGAAATCATGGACAACCTCAGCATCAATGCAGTTGAAGATGTTGTAGCGACCGGATGTTATCCCAGAGATGCCGCCTCGATTTTGCTAATTGAAGTCGATGGCTTAGAGGTTGAAGTTGAAGAAAGTAGCCAACAAATCGCCGCAATTTGCCGCCAAAATGGTGCCCGAAATATTACAAGTGCGACTGATCCAGAGCAACGCTTGAAATTGTGGAAGGGGCGAAAAGCTGCTTTTGCTGCGGCAGGACAACTGAGCCCTGATTATTATGTTCAAGATGGCGTTATCCCTCGGACAAAACTGCCATTTGTATTGACAGAAATTGCTGCTTTAAGTGAGAAATATGGATACCCTGTAGCGAATGTGTTTCATGCCGGAGATGGGAATCTCCATCCGCTGATTTTGTATGACAACGCAATTCCGGGGCAACTCGAAGCAGTCGAAAAGTTAGGAGGAGAGATTCTCAAGCTTTGTGTGCAAGTAGGTGGGAGTATTTCGGGTGAGCATGGCATTGGGGCAGACAAACGCTGTTATATGCCAGAAATGTTTACACCCACAGATATGGAAACAATGCAGCGAGTGCGTGGGGCGTTTGATCCACATCTGCTCGCCAATCCAGATAAGATTTTTCCGACCCCTCGCACCTGTGGCGAAGCAGCCAGAGCAGAGAGTGCCCAGCAATTTCCGAATGTCGAACGGTTCTAACTTAAGGAGCGATGACTCGCGTATCTCTGCTGTCAGGATCTCTCTGATCGGAGCCTGGGATATCGGGAGACGCAGCGATCGGTAGTGTCACGGTAAAGGTTGTGCCTGCCCCGACCTCACTGGTGACGGCGATCGCCCCTTGGTGCGCTTCTACGCATTGTTTGACAATCGATAGCCCTAAACCAGTTCCTGAAATATGATTCACATTACTGCCGCGATGAAACAAATTGAAGAGTTGGAGGCGATCGCTTTCAGGAATCCCCATACCTTGATCTTGAATGCGAATGATCACCGATTGCGCCTGCTGAGTAATCTCTAAATCAATCTTGCTTCCTGCCGGAGAGTATTTAATTGCATTGGAAAGTAAATTCAGCAAAATCAGATTTAGCAACTTAGCATCTAAGTAAAATTCACTGTCTTGAAGTTGGTGCTGCAATATAATTTGATGCTGTCCAGAGTGGCTAAACTGTAACTCTTCAATCACATTTTGACAGAAAGAATCTAGCGCTAGAGGGGCTGGTTGAAAATGGAGTTTGCCAGCATCGGTAATACTAATAGTCAACACGTTTTCCAGAAGCTGCTCCATCCGTTTAACAGCAAGCTGAATGCGTTGTAAACAAGTAGACTTCTTCTGTTCACTCAATTTCTCGTGATACTTTTCTAATAGCTCAGACGAGAATAAAATAGTGCTCAGTGGGTTGCGAAATTCGTGAGAAACAACAGCTACAAATCGAGATTTTAATTCCCGTAATTCTTGTTCTTTTTGCAAAGCGTGGCGAATTGCTAATTCAGCTTTGTGCCGTGATAAGGCGATTTCAATGGTAGTAATGAGTTCTCGATCTTCAAAAGGTTTCAGAATATAGCCAAAGGGATCGGTGATCTTAGCTCGATTTAGGGTTTGCTCATCTGCGTGGGCAGTCAAATAAACCACAGGAATGCCATAGCGATCGCGAATTGCAGCAGCCGCTTCAACACCATCCATCGCTCCCTTCAGCATGATATCCATCAAGACTAAATGGGGTCTAAAATGGGCAGTTTTTTTAATGGCTTCTTCTCCAGAAGCAGCGACTCCCAAAACCTCATAACCTGCTTTTTGAAGACTGTTTTTAATGTCAAAGGAGATAATTTTCTCATCTTCTACAATCAACACACTAGTTGTCATTGAGCGATTCCTTTCTGATGAGACCTAAAGTATTTAAGGTGATTTTGAATGAGGTGCCCTGACTACGGTCGAGTTGAATTGCTCCCTCAAGCTGTTCAGTTAAGAGGTGAACTAGTTGTAATCCTAAAGATTGAGTATTTTGTGGATCTATGTTAGGTGAAATTCCAATTCCATTGTCACTGACAGTCAACTCATAAGTGCCAATCGAATGACTGAAAACCTCAATAGTAATGATTCCCGATCGGCTCTGCGGAAACGCATATTTCAAGGAATTAGAAACAAGTTCGTTGATAATTAAGCCACAGGGAATAACGGCATCAAGATTAACAGCGATCGCCTCAATTTTTAAATGGGCCGTAATGCCTCGCGATCGCGCTCCATAGGAACGAAATAAGTTGTTAATCACGCCTTCGATATATTCAGTAAAATTGATATTTGTCAGATCTTTGGATTGATAAAGTTTTTCATGCAACAAAGCCATTGCTTTAATACGGTTTTGGCTTTCTTGAAAAATCTCTAAAGCTTGGGCGTTTTGGATATAGCCTGCCTGCAGTCTTAGTAAGCTAGAAATTACCTGAAGATTGTTTTTGACGCGGTGATGAATTTCCTTGATTAAAACCTCTTTTTCTTTGAGGGAAGCTCTAATTTGATCTTCAGCTTGCTTGCGCTCTGTAATATCTCGGCCTACACAAACGAGATCACCATTGGCAAGGGATGTCAGCGAAAATTCTTGCGGAAAACAGCTACCATCTCGGCGTTGTGCGATCGCTTCTCCATGCCAACTTTGATTTTGTTGGAGCGCTGGATAAGTAGATTGCTCTAATCTTTTTGCCTCAGCTTCAGAATAAAGTTTATGCCAGGTTTGACCAATGAGTTCATCAGCATTTTGATAGCCAAAAAGTTTGACATGTGCATTGTTTAAGTAAACAAATTTATGTTCATTGTTTGAGATCGAAATTCCATCGGTTGCTGCTTCAATTGCGGCAAGTTGTTGTTGTAGTGCTTCTTCAATCTTGCGCCGCTCGCTGATGTCTGTTTGTACCCCCACAAAATGAGTTAACTCACCCTCACAGTTGTAGATTGGGGCAATGCTGAGTTCATTCCAGAAGGCACAACCGTCTTTGCGATAATTACGTAAAACGACTGTACAATCGTGGCGCTCTTTTAAGGCAATACGGATTTGCGCGATCGCATTTGGGTCTGTATCTATCCCTTGTAAAAACTGGCAGTTACGCCCCAAAGCCTCCTCAGCAGTGTAGCCCGTGATGCGTTCAAAAGCTGGATTGACATAGGTAATCGGCATTGAGGGGTGCTGAGCATCAGTAATCACAATGCCGTTACTACTTGCTTTGATCGCTCGATCAAATAGTCGCAATGCAGCCTCACTATGCTGGCGCTCAGCAATTTCAATTCGCAACTGATCGTTCGCTTGTTGCAATGCTTGAGTTCGTTCAATAACCTTTAGCTCTAAAGCTTCATTCAGGGCTTGTAAATCGGCCTCAGCTTGTTTGCGGCGAGTAATATCTGTGGCAATTCCTAAGATGTGACGGGCTTGACCATCAGAGCTAAACAACGGTTTTTTAATGGTTTGAAACCAGTAGGTATGACCGTTAGCATCCGTGACTGTTTCTTCAGGAATTAATTTTTCTTGCTTTAAAGCAATAACACGTTGATCTTCTTGCAAAAACTGCTCAACCTCTGGCAAATTGGGGTTGAAATCACCATCGGTTTTGCCCACTAGATTTTCTGTTGTAGTGCCATACATACGAGCTAACGCTTCGTTGGCTAATGTGAACCTTCCCTGTTGATCTTTGACAAAAATCAAATTAGGAACTGTATCAATGACATGCCGCAAAAATTCTTGCTGAGTCTGTAAAGCCTTTTCTGCTTGCTTGCGATCGCTAATATCTCGAACGATAACTAAAACCTCATTTTCACCGCTCATAGTGATACGGGCTTCTTCTACCTGAATGAGTCCATCTATCAGCAGCTCATACTCATAAACCTGAGTTTCTCCGGTTTGCAGAGCTTGTTGGATATAGCGCATTCGCTGCTGAGCGATCTCTAGTGGCATGATGTCGTAGATATTCTTTCCGACCATCTCCAAACTGGGCATGACCATCCGAAAATCTTTGGCAGGCAGAAAGTCTAGATACTCACCCTCATGAGTCATCCGAATCATTAAATCTGGGATGGTATTAATCAAAGCTCGTTGAGTGGCTTCGCTTTTTCGTAGAGCTGCTTCTGCAAGTTTGCGATCGCTAATGTCACGAACAATGACTAAGACTCGCGCTTTTAAAAAGGAAATAATCCTAGCTTCAAAGTGTTTAATTTGGCCTTGCATTGCCAAGCTGTACTCAACGGCTGCTAGGGCTTGAGTTTGTAAAGCTTGGGCGATCGCAACTGTAAATTGTTGACTGACCTCTGGCGGTAAAACCTCTTCAATGCGCCGATACAAAAATGCTTCTGGAGGAACGTAGAGATCGTCGGTTTGACCAATGTGATAGTCAATGATGGTACCGTCGGCCTCGACTTGGAAATAAAGATCGGGGAAAGCTTGCACGATCGCTTGAAGTTCGGCGGTAGTGCGAAATAATTGAGCCTCAGCGTGATGGCGCTGCACAATTTCGGCAATCAGCTCATCGCTGGTTTGTAGTAGGGCAACAGTACGTTCTGTACAAACATCACTAAGCACTGGAACCATCGGTGAACTGTGGGGCGTGGTCGTTGCTGACTGCGGTTGCAAGCAAAGCCAGTGATCGATGCGATCGCGCCTGATAATGCCTAGAAATTTTCCGTCTTCGTCAGTAATAGTTAAGTAGGCAATCGGATAGCGCTGAAAAACAGCCAGAACAGATGTTATTTCTGGAACCTCGGCAATTGGCAACGTCAATGGAGGCGGGATAACGACCTCACCAATTGGCAATTTATCCAGGGGCTGTTGGCTGGCGACTAAGCCCAAGAGATCTTCAGCAGTAAACCAACCCAGCAGTTGAGAGTTTGCTACCACTAAGGCATAAGCAGCAGCAGATGGGCTGAGCGAACTGTTGCGATCGCCCGTAGCCATTTGAGCCACAACATCTAATACTGGCGTGTGCGGGGCCACGGTTAGCGGGGAGGTGTCAAGGGCCAACTTCAGTCGCCCAAGCGGTGAAGACTCCTGGTACATTAAGCCAATAGCAAGAAGTTAACGAGTGGTATAAAAGCGGATGGAGGCAGTTCCTTCAAGCGGCATGTCTGTCACGTCTTCCAGTCAGGCATTGGCAGAATTAGCTGCCATCGTGGGGGTTGACCAGGTTTTCTCATACGAAACTGCGTCCTCTGTCTGGCAGCAGGCGATCGCCTCAGCAGTAAGCCCATCAGCATCTATCCACTTCCTAGTGTTCCCTGGGACGCAGGCAGAATTGGCGGCAGTCGTGCGGTGGGCTGCTCAACACCGTTGGGAAATTTTGTCCTGTGGCAGTGGCAGTAAGTTGAGTTGGGGCGGTTTGAGTTCCCAGATCAAGTTGGTCGTGAGCACTCAACGGCTGAATCGCGTCGTTGAACATGCGGTGGGAGATTTAACCGTCACCGTAGAAGCGGGCATGAAATTTGCTGAGTTGCAAAGTTTGTTGGCGCAATCTGGTCAGTTTCTAGCCCTTGATCCGGTATACCCAGACCAGGCAACCCTCGGCGGCATTGTGGCAACGGCAGATGCGGGGGCATTGCGGCATCGCTACGGGGGCGTGCGCGATATGTTGCTGGGTGTATCCTTCGTCCGGGCCGATGGTGAGATTGCCAAGGCTGGGGGGCGCGTTGTCAAGAACGTGGCGGGATACGACTTGATGAAGTTGATGACGGGCTCTTACGGAACGCTGGGGATTCTGACGCAATTGACCTTTCGTTTATATCCGCAAGTGCCAGTGTCACAAACGGTGGTGTTGACTGGGGAGGCTGAGGCGATCGCTCAAGCCACGCAAACACTGCTTAATTCTGCCCTGACTCCGGTTGCCTGTGATTTACTGTCGCGATCGCTAGTGACGACCTTAAATTTAGGTTCAGGGTTGGGCTTGGCAGTGCAGTTTCAAAGTGGGCTAGCCAGCGTGAAAGAGCAAGCAACCCGCATCTTAGAAGTAGGGCAAGTTTGTCACTTAGTTGGGCAAGTCTACACCGATACAGATGAGACAAACTTGTGGGCACAAATCGCATCTCCGTTTGAGGTTGCTCCCCACACCGAGGCGATAACTTGCAAAATAGGAATAAGACCCACTGCTGCGATCGCCACCCTCACCCAAATTGAAACTCTCCTGGCTCCAACGGCTCAGGCAGTGATCCATGCGGGTAGTGGTTTGGGCAGAGTGCAAATTTCTTCAGCAGAAATCACACCCGCAAGTTTGGTGCAACTGCGAACCTGTTGCCAATCGGAAAGTGGTTTTCTGTTAGTGCTCACCGCACCTGTCGGTTTTAAGCAACAGATTGACGTTTGGGGTGATGTCGGTAATGCCCTCCCGGTGATGCGTCGCATTAAGCAGCAATTTGATCCCGATGCCCTCTTGAGTCCCCATCGCTTTGTGGGCGGTATTTAGCCAGTATGCAAACTTCAGAACCTTCAGTGTCTCAACCTTTAGAACAACGTCCTGCAACTCTGGCTGACTTATCGGTCGGCTTTGATGCCAAGCAACCTCCCGACCCAAAACTGATTGATGCCTGTGTGCATTGTGGGTTTTGCTTGAGTACCTGCCCCAGTTACCGCGTGTTGGGCAAAGAAACTGATTCACCCCGAGGTCGCATTTATTTAATGGATGCGATCAACGAAGGTCAGGCTCCTTTGTCTGATGCCTCAGTGCAGCACTTTGATACGTGCTTGGGCTGCTTAGCTTGTACGACTGCTTGCCCATCCGGTGTGCAGTATGACCAACTCATTGCCGCGACTCGACCCCAAATTGAGCGCAACTATAAGCGATCGCTCCCCGACCGATTATTGCGGCAGTTGATCTTCTCGTTGTTCCCCTATCCAGAGCGGTTACGCTTATTGCTGGGGCCGTTAGGAGTTTACCAACGGTCTGGTTTGCAAAAATTGGTGCGCTCTTTGGGCTGGCTCAAGCAACTGTCACCCAACCTGGCAGCCATGGAATCGCTCCTGCCGAAAGTGTCGTGCCTGCCCAAGGCCAACGTCGCTATCGGGTGGGGATGATTTTGGGGTGTGTGCAGCGCCTATTTTTCTCAGATGTCAATACAGCCACGGTGCGAGTCCTAACGGCAAACGGTTGTGAGGTCGTGGTGCCGCCGTCTCAAGGGTGTTGTGCAGCGCTTCCAGCTCACCAGGGTCAAGAAAATCAAGCGCAAGCGATCGCCCGTCAAATGATCGACAGCTTTGCCGACACCGAGGTGGATTTCATCATTATCAATGCTGCGGGTTGTGGGCACACCCTCAAAGAATACGGTCACCTGCTACAAGACGACCCCATCTATTGCGATCGCGCCAAAGCATTTGCCAGCAAGGTGCGAGATGTTCACGAATTTCTGGCGATGGTCGGGCTAACGGCAGAACTGGCTCCGTTACAAGATCAACCGCTGCCCATTGTTTATCACGATGCCTGCCATCTGCTGCACGGTCAAAAAATTAGTGTGCCGCCACGCCAACTACTCCAGCAAATTCCGGGGGTGCAGGTGCGAGAACCCATCGATGCTGCCCTTTGTTGTGGTAGTTCTGGGGTGTACAACATGCTGCAACCCGAAATTGCTGATGAGTTGGGGCAGCGCAAGGTAGAAAATCTGTTGGATACAGAAGCTCAACTGATCGCCTCACCCAACCCTGGCTGCTCGTTACAAATCCGAAAGCATTTGCAACTCCAGGGTCGAGTCGTCCCCATTATGCACCCGATCGAGTTATTAGATTGCTCGATTCGAGGTGTGAAACTGCCCACCCAGGTTTAGTTGCCGAGTTCTTTAGAGCGATCGCAAGCTTTTTTCACTGCTTGGATTAAGGCTGAACGAAATCCGGCCTGCTCTAATTGGCTAATGCCCGTAATGGTTGTCCCACCAGGACTGGCTACCCGGTCTTTTAACTCGGCTGGGTGCATTTTGGTCTCATGCAACATTTGGGCAGTTCCCAAAACAGTTTGCAACGCCAGTTTTGCGGCAATTGGCCTCGGTAGCCCGGCAGCAACTCCGCCATCTGCCAGGGCTTCGATCGCGATCGCAACATAAGCAGGCCCAGAGCCCGATAGCCCAGTGACTGCATCCATCAGCGATTCTGACACCTCAACCACCTCGCCCACTGCTTGGAATAGGGTTTGGGCGCGTTGTAAATGGATGGATTCTGTAAAGCTACCGAGGGCGATCGCGGTCATGCCGGCCCCCACCGTCGCAGGAGTATTGGGCATGGCTCGCACGACTGGGTAGCCCGTGAAAGCAGCTTCTAACTTGCTTAAGTCAACCCCTGCCAAAATCGAAACGATCAATGGCAACGAGTCACGCAACGCTAAAGCGGCTTGTTCAGCCAAATCATTCGCGACTGCCGCAAAAATTTGGGGTTTAACGGCTAACACAACCGCTTCTGTGGCCTGAACTGCAACCCGGTTATCGTCAGTTGCTTCAATGCCATAGGTCGTCACCAAAAAAACTCGTCGAGCAGCTTGAGGCTCACTGACGATGATGTCTTGGGGTTGATAAATCTGCTGAGCGAGGAGGCGGGACAACAGCGCTTCAGCCATTACCCCGCCACCAATAAAGCC
>CBIHQL010000122.1:0-9569 GCA_966211855.1 uncultured bacterium | reverse complement strand
AACCGCACTGATCACTGAAGTCTGTCCAACCGATTTAGCCTTCGGAACCTTCTCCACAGCACACCCTGCAGACACCACACCTCCAACTCTGCAGAGTGCTGTAGTCAATGGATCTACCCTGGTTCTGACCTACAGTGAAGCCCTGGATGGTGCTTCCGACCCTGCAGCGGGTACCTATACCATCACGGTAAACGGGGTTCAGCGGGCTGTAAGTAGCGCGGATACTAATGGCACTACAGTCACCTTAACCCTGGCAAGTGCGGTGGCAGCAGGAGAAACCGTTGCTCTAAACTATGTCATTCCTGGAACCAATCCTGTGCAGGATGCCGCCGGCAATGACGCCGCAGCCCTCTCTGCTCAAGCCGTTACCAACAACACCCCCGCGACGGATACCACTGCGCCTGTTCTACAAACCGCTACCATCAATGGTTCAACCCTTACCCTAACTTACAACGAAACCTTAGATGGTGCTTCTGATCCGGCTGGTAGTGTCTATAGCGTTTCAGTGAATGGCGTACAACGCACGGTCAATAGTGTGAACGCCAATGGGACTACAGTTACGCTCACGTTAGCAAGTGCAGTGGCGGCTGGGGACGTTGTGACCCTGAACTACGCAGTGCCGGGTACCAACCCTGTTCAGGACTTGGCAGGAAACGATGCGGCAGCCCTTTCCGGACGAGCTGTTACAAACAACACGACTCCTACAGGGGGAACTGATACGACTGCACCGACCTTGGTGAATGCAGTTGTCACCGGTCGTCTCTTAACCAGTGGCATTAAGCTGATTTACAACGAGCGGTTAGATGGTGCAGCAGATCCCAATCCCAATAATTACACCGTTCTGGTGAATGGAGTTGCGCGTACAGTCACTGCAGTGGATGTCCAACCAGGAATGGGAGCCGAAGGAACTACGGTTCTTCTGACGCTAGCCAGTCAAGTTCTACAGGGAGATGTAGTAAACGTTAGCTACACCCCAGGGAGTGTGGCAGTCCAGGATTTAGCAGGCAATGATGCTTCAGGATTTAGCAACTATGCAGTAGACAACCTCCGCAATTTCACGCTGACTTATGACTTCATGCGGGTATCCGATCCCTTTGATTTCACGCGGTTTGGGTACACCTATGACTATGGATATCAGAACAACTTCAATACACTCCCATCAGGTGCAACTCAAACCACAGGATTGCAGGTTCGTAAGAATGCTGCAGACATGACATCGGCAGAGATTGATGACTATATCAATGCCATCTTGACATTGAAGGAAACCACAGTTCTGACGACCAACGGGGTTGAGATCAGCCTTTATGACCAGTTTGTTGCCGCTCACGTTGCTACTAATGATGCCATTGGTCGCTTAGCACCCGACGGCAGCACAATGCGGAACCCAGCCCACGGGGGACCTGCCTTCGTGGTATGGCACCGGTTGCTGCTTGCAGAATATGAAAATGCCCTGCAGGCAGTGAACCCCAACGTTACTCTGCCGTTCTGGGATTGGACTAATTTGAATTCAACGATGAACATTGTCTTACAAGACAATTTCATGGGACCCGCTGCTCAAGGGGAAATCACTAGTGGGTACTTCAGTCTGGCGAATGGCTGGGCAATGCGAACCGACTTGAGTGATGGTCGATGGGTAGGTGTCAACTCAAACCCAGTAGCCTTGAGGCGCGGGGTCGGTTTCCTGGTACAAAATCCAGGCACATGGGAAACCAACGTTGTAGATGTTCTGAACCAGGATTTTTATACTCTCTTTGCCAATAACGTAGAGCGAGGGACAGGCACACACAATAATGCCCATGGTTTTATCGGCGGTATTATGTCCAATGTGGCAGCTTCTCCAAATGACCCAATGTTCTGGATGCTCCACTCGAATGTCGATCGCCTTTGGGCAGAGTGGCAGCTTGATAACCATTGGGGAACCAGCTTCTATGCAGCGGGTTCACAGAACTACGGTCATAACCTGACGAATCCCCTTTTCTTGTGGGATAACGGTACCGTTCCTATCGCAGCAGATCTGCGAGACATTATTCCTCGTTTCCCCGGTGCGAACCCAGGTCAGGTGATCAATGGCAATACAACGATCAATGGGAGTATCACGAATACTGGCCTCGTTACTCCAGGAAATTCTCCTGGAACCGTGACGGTACAGGGGAACTACACCCAAGCCACTACAGGCAAACTCACGATTGAGATTGCTGGTACAGAGCGGGGTCAAGAGTACGACTTTTTGAAAGTTGACGGCACTGCCTCTTTGGACGGAACGCTCAACCTCTATTTCCCTGGAACGTTTGACCCAAGCCATCAAAAGTTTGAGTTTTTAGTGGCTGATAACATTCAGGGTGACTTTAGTGAGGTGAATATCTTCGGCCTAGAGACTCCCCTGAAGTACAGACTTTACAAATCTGCAGATAACACTTCCTATAACATCGAATTCCTGGGTGTATCTGATACTGCCACAACAAACTACGGTGTTGCTCAGACTGCTGATAGCCTTTACTCAGATACAGATCTCAGCCTCTACAACCCATTCTTTGGGCAAGGGTTAGATATGTATATTTATGGGGTTGGACAGCATCATGGATGGGGTTATGATGGCGAAGATGCAGTGATTGACCACACCAGTCATACGGAGTCTACCAACTGGTACCTTCCCTACAATGTGAATATCAATTACTGGGTTGATGCCTTTAACCGGGGTGAAACGATTCCGGAAGAATTGCTGTCACCGATGCATGATGATATGGACGGTGGCCATGCTGGACATGAAGGACATCATGGTTCTGAGTGTGATGGAAGCTCCCATTGTGATTGTCACCAGGAACAGAGTTGTGGTTCTGAGACAGGGCATGATCACCATGGCGGGGAGCACTCACATGACCACAGCGATCATGGCACTGGACATGCTGGAAGCGATGCAGATCACAGTGATCATGACCATAGTACCTGTGATGACCACGATAGCCATGATCACTATGGTGAGGAGCACTCACATGACCATAGCGACCATGGCACTGGGCATGCTGGAAGCGATGCAGATCATGGTGATCATGACCATGGTACGTGTGGCGATGACCACGATAGCCATGATCACCATGGTGGGGAGCACTCACATGACCACAGCGACCATAGCACTGGGCATGTTGGAAGCGATGCAGATCACGGTGATCATAACCATGGCACTTGTGATGACCATAGTAGCCATGACGATCAGGCCCATACACATGGAGACACTGACCACGACCATCCAGAAGGGAATATCATCGGTCACGGTGATCACGGGTCACACTCTGATGCTGAAGAAGATAGCCCCTACTGCCAATGTGGACAGGGGAACGACTGTGGCAAACCAAAACAACCTGTTACGAACCATGATCATCATGGCGGGGAACACTCAGATGACCACAGTAATCATGGCGCTGGAGCTCCGGGGGAATTTGCGATCGCCAGTCTCCATCACAAAGGAAACCATACCACCCATTTCCCGAGTCACAACGGTAGTGTAGATCAGCCCTCTCTGCATAAACCCATTTATGCAGCACCAGAGCAAGCAGTGCAGATAATCATGCCCAGCTACCCTTACAACAATGAGCTACACGCGGAAACTAACCCCGACCGTCAAACCAAGAAGGGTAGTCAGTCGAGTAAGCCTAAGAAGCTTAATGAGAAAGCGGCTGCTAACGATCAGGGTGGCAATAATCGGCATACTGGATTTCACCTAACTGATCAAGACAACAAGCGATACTCGACGATAAGCATGATGGATTGTAACCAATAACACAAAATGCTGGTGTTTGCCCGGGAAAATACTAAGTTTCCTGGGCATAAATTCATAAACGATTCGAAGAAATTCATCTTATCGTTATTGCACAGCACTGTTAACACTGGGATACTCAATTAGGCAACAGTTAAGGTATGGAATATGTCTGTTGTAGATCAGTACACGACGATCAATCATGACAAAGAGGCAATGATAACTGAGCTAAGAGCCCAGTTGGCAAAGCAGCTAGCGAAAGAGATTGAGCATGTTCCAGATGAGTATTTGATCACATCCTTACTGTTAGCCGAACAGTCGGTTGAAGACTGTACCGTAGTGCGACGGCAAGTCGTTGATCAGGTTAAGAGAGTCGCGTACGTTGTAACATCTGGGTTTTCTCAGGAGCGGTTAACGAAACACCTCCAGACTTACCTTCCTGCTGACTTAATGCCAGATTACTATGTCCCCGTATCCGTCATTCCTCTGACACCCCGGGGGTTTGTTGATGTCGATCAGTTGGCCCAAATTGCGGTTTTGGATGATGACCTAGTTGACCGCTGGAAATCTGCACTTGAAGCCCAGCCTGGAGTGACGGCTGCTGTAGTTATTCAGCCCCAAACCCTGCAATCTCCTATCGTTCATTTATCTGATTTGCTGCCCACTTGGACAAGTGTGCCCAGCGAGCAAGGTGCAGCTCTGACCGAGATTGAGACTAGCAAAGACCACACAGAACTTTTGACAGCCACCCCTTCTAACAGGATGGCTCTGAATTATGGTGGGGATTTGCCAATAGTACCGGAGTTTCCTCAAACGCTACCAGAGGTGCTGGTACAGGCTGCAAAAACTGCGTTAGGCGATCGCATCACTTATCTCAACCTGGATGGAACCGTTCACTATCAGTCATATCAACGACTTTTAGAGGATGCGGAGCGTGTCCTGGCAGGGTTGCGGCAACAGGGACTCAAGCCGCAAGACAAAGTAATTTTTCAACTAGAGCTGAGTCAGGACATTTTAGCGGCTTTTTGGGCCTGTATTTTAGGTGGGTTTATTCCGGTCATCATGGGGCCTGCTCCCAGCTACCGGGAATCTAACAGCGTTGTGGATAAGTTGTGCAACGTTTGGCAACTTATTGATCAACCATTGATTCTAACCGCAAAAGATCTTCAATCTGCGGTCAGTGGTCTGTCTCAGTGGTTACCAGCAGAATCTCTTAAAGTTTGTGCAATCGAAGCCCTAAGAGAACAATCCCCTGACAAGAATTATCATCCTTGCCAGTCTGACGACCTGGCCTTCTTTAACCTCACCTCTGGCAGTACGGGGATGCCAAAGTGTATTGGCCTGACCCATCGGAATTTAATTTCTCGGGCGCAGGGCACCAATATTTTGTGCAATCACAGTGAGCAGGATGTCATTCTCAACTGGTTGCCCTTTGACCACATTGGCAGTATTTCTGATTGGCATGTGCGGTGTGTTCTATTGGGTTGCCATCTGGTTTATACCTCTAAAGAGTACATTCTGGGGCATCCACTCAACTGGA
This sequence comes from uncultured bacterium, assembly GCA_966211855.1. Classification (GTDB taxonomy): domain Bacteria; phylum Cyanobacteriota; class Cyanobacteriia; order FACHB-46; family FACHB-46; genus CBIHQL01. Next base: position 4,278 of record CBIHQL010000122.1, on the reverse strand, counting down.
TGGATTTACTGGATAAGTATCGCGTTACTCACAGTTGGGCACCAAACTTTGCCTATGCTTTGGTGAACGACAACCTAAAGCAAAAAGCAGAGCATCATTGGGATTTATCTTGTGTGCGATCGCTTCTTACCGCTGGTGAGGCCGTATCTTCTAGTGCTGTAGAAGAATTTATTCATAATCTGGCTCCTTATGGATTTCCAAAGACTGCTGTGCGCCCTGCGTTTGGGATGGCAGAGATGGGTTCGGGGATCACCTACTTCCAGCCCACCCCAGAACGGCCTACCCTCCGTCATGTCGTTGATAAAGCTTCATTGACAGGTTATGTTCCCATTCGTCGGGTAGAGCCCGATCACCCTAACTGCAGTATCTTCACCGATTTAGGCCCGGTAATTCCGGGGGTTTCCATGCGGATTGTTGATACTCAGGGAAATGTATTGCCCGAAGATACTGTGGGTGCCTTACAAGTCAGAGGTGCTGCTGTTTCTCCCGGATATTATAAAAATCCAGAGGTAAATAAAGAAGTCTTTCTGCCAGATGGTTGGTTCAACACGGGGGATTTAGGATTTATTTCCAATGGGCATCTCGTTTTAAGTGGTCGAGCGAAAGAAACAATCATTATCAATGGGGCGAACTACTACAACCATGAGATTGAGGCTGTTGTTGAGGCGGTAGAAGGTATTGAAGTCTCCTTCACTGCTGCCTGTGCAGTTCGCGACAAGCAGGCAGCAACCGAAAAGCTTGCCATTTTCTTCAATACCCCATACACGCAGGATGAGCAACTTGCTGCCCTATTTAAGAAAATTCGGCAGGCCATTGTGGCTAAGGCTGCCCTTAATCCAGACTACTTAATTCCACTGCCCCAGAGTGAAATACCCAAAACAGCGATTGGTAAAATTCAGCGATCGCAGTTAGCAGAGCGTTTTGAGCGTGGAGAGTTCAATGGCATCTTAAAGAAAGGCGATCTACTACTGCGCAATACTAATACGTTGCCTGATTGGTTCTTCAAGAAAGTTTGGCAACCCAAACAACTCACCTGGACAACCGTTTCTCAATCAGTTGGAGCCATTTTAGTATTCCTGGACAGAGCGGGAGTAGGTGAACAACTCCTTAATGTCCTGAATCAAGCAGGCATTCCCAGTGTAGGTGTATTACCTGGGCCAGCATTTAGCCATTCAGCCTCTGGACGCTATACTGTGAACCCCACGGAACTAGAGGACTATACAAAACTGTGGGCGGCGATCGCAGCGACCGGTGCAACCGTAGAGAAGGTGGTGCATCTGTGGACACTTGAACCCCCAGCCCAAGGAATGACAGTCACCTCCTCGAATTGGGAAGCATCCTTAGAACAGGGGTTACACAGCCTTGTAAGTTTTGTTCTAGCTGCCGCTAACCGTCCCTTTCCTACACCCTTGCAACTGCTAGTTGCGAGCTGTCACAGTCAGGGCATTCACTCCAATGAACCCATCATTGCGACTTATGGAATGCTGCCTGCCCTAATGAAAGCTGCTTCCCAAGAACTATCCTGGCTTACCTGCTGCCATCTGGATCTGCCATCCGGTGCTCCGACTGAGCAAGCTGATCTGCTGAATCAAGAGCTTCAGGCGATCGCAACCCTGGACGAAGAAGTAGCCTATCGAGCAGGAGAACGCTTGGTACCTCGCTTGGCCCGGGTTGATTGGTTAGCAGCCCCGACTCAACCCCTGCCATTCCAGCCTGAAGGTCTGTACGTTATCACGGGTGGGTTAGGTGGTATCGGTTTTGAAATTGCCCAATATTTATTGAAATCTTTTAATGCCAAGCTTATTTTGTTAGGACGCACCGCCTTACCAGAGCGTAGCCAATGGGCAGATATCCTCAAACAGTCTATTCCTTTGGCTGAGCGTCTAAAACGCTATCAGGCTCTGGAACTCCTCAGCCCTAATATTCACTACGCTACTGTTGATATCGGTGATGCTGCCGCCCTCAACACCCTAGTACAAGACATCAGCGATCGCTGGCAAACCTCCCTGGTGGGTATCCTTCATTTGGCTGGGGTGGCTACCGATCAGTCGATTCTTGATGAGAGTCGTGCTAGCCTTGCCGCCACCCTGTATCCCAAAGTCGCTGGAGCGTTAAGCCTACAGCAGGTGGCCCTACAGCATCCCGGTTGCTTGTTTATTAACTTCTCCTCTGTAAATGGCTTCTTTGGTGGGAGTCGGGCTGGAGCTTATGCTGCCGCCAATCGCTTCCTAGATGGTCTGTCTCATGCTTTGAAGCAACAAGGCATTCAGTGCTACAACTTCGCTTGGAGTATGTGGGATGAGGTAGGAATGAGCCAGGGATTTTTGATGAAGCAGTTCACTCAACTCCAAGGCTATTATTCCATTCCTCCCCATCAAGGCTTGCAAGCGTTTCTGGGTTGCCTGCATCATCAGCAGCACGATCTATGGATTGGGTTAGACAGCAGCAAATATAATGTTCGTCGATATTTAAACGCCTCTGCAGTGTCTTTGCAGGGTCTCAAAGGATATTTTGCGACGACCAATGCCTCAGCCAGTCAAGCATTAGCTACTCTAAGCCTCGCTGACCCGTTTGGGGTTCCCAGTCAATGCTTACTGAAACAAGTTGAGCAGATTCCCACGACTGAAACTGGTGCAATTGATCGAGAAAAGCTTGCAACCCTCGAAAATGGGGAAACAGGCGATCGCATCCAACCCAGTACAGAGACTGAAAAAGCACTGGCTGCCTTGTGGCAAGAAGTCCTCGGCATTTCTAAAGTCGGGGTACAGGATAGTTTCTTTGAACTGGGGGGGACATCACTCCAGGCTGCCAAACTCTTCACCCGTATCGCCGAAGAGTTTGGTCAGAACCTCCCCCTATCAACGCTGTTTGAAGCACAGACGGTAGAGGCCATCAGTCGATTGCTGACATCGGATGAAGGTGTAAAAGTTTGGTCATCCCTGGTCAAAATTCAAGGTCAAGGTTCCCGCCCACCCCTATTCTGCGTGCATGGAGCTGGAGGCAACATTCTCATGTACCAGGAGTTAGTTCCTTACCTAGAGCCAGATCAGCCCCTCTATGGACTCCAAGCTGTTGGTTTAGATGGCAGCGACCCGATTCATCATCTCCAAGAAATGGCATCGGTCTATGTCGATGAAATTCTCCAGGTACAGCCAGAAGGGCCTTACTACCTCCTAGGTTTATCTATTGGAGGGATGGTTGCTATGGAAATGGGTCGTTTCCTACGGGCCAAGGGTCATGAAGTCGCCTTTCTGGGTATGATTGATGCTCTTGGTCCTAATTATCCTAAACTCTTACCTCTGCTTCCTCGACTGCTTTCTTTAGCACCTTACGTTATTACTCAAAGCACTCGTCGGATACCTAAGTTCCTTCAGAAGAAACTCCTCTTGCGACGATCTCCCACCTCTACCCGTGAACAAGCATCTTCTGGCTCTGCCCAAATAGAGAAAACAGCGACTCCAGCAAAATCTGCGTCTAAATCACAGAGAAGCTTGCAAAACAGCCTTGAAGAGCTAAGCCTGACGGTCTTTAAATACAGCCCCTGGGCATTTGTTGTGCCTAGATTTTATTTAGAAAGCGCTGAAAATCTACCAACTAGTTTTCAGCGTGTGCAAGAAGCAGCAGTCCGAGCTTATATGGACTACAAACCCGATTCTTATGATGGAGATGCTATTTTATTCCGGGCAAGGCAGCAACCACCAGGCTGCTATCATGACCCTACCTCAGGTTGGGGAACTGTAATTAAAGGGCAGTTAACAATCTATGAGGTTCCAGGACATCACGGTGAGTCGCTGCTGTATAAGAAGAAAAGCTTAGTAGCTATTGGTTCACGTCTCAATCAGTTACTCATAGCAACACAGAAGCAATCTGAGCAATAGTTTTATGTAACATTGGTTTCGCTGCTAAAGGAAGAAATATTAAATAGCTTCCTCGTATCCTCAACCTGATTCAGTTAGGTGATTCTTATGTCAGCTCAGAACAAGTTACAAGCCATTGATCGTTCTCTGGTAGAGCTACTGGGTCAGCGCATTCAGCTTCTAAGAGAGCACCCTGAATTAGCGGCATCTTTACTACCTGGCAAACAGGAACTAGAAGATTCTGAGGTGCCTGAACCTCTTTGGAAAACCTTAGTTACAGGCTGCATGGCAGCGTCCCTCCAACCGCCAAAATCTAGCTTGCCTTCTAGTCGTCAAATTACGCTAGTTGGTGGGCATGGCGTGATGGGACGGTTCTTCGGTAACCGGTTGGAAGAAGCTGGACATACTATTAAGATTTTAG
>CBIHQL010000121.1:0-9599 GCA_966211855.1 uncultured bacterium | reverse complement strand
TTGTAGTCTCTCTGATTTCACGCCGCAGTTGTTTGTCTCTCTTCCTTACCCTGTAGATGGCGTGGCGACCTCTGCAACTGCAGTATATGTGAGCAGCCAGAAACTCGGTTATATCAGTGTTTTTGAAGCAGCAACTGGGCGACAAATTACTCGCTTTTCAGCCCCAGGTGTCGGTGCAGAGAGCTTGACGATTCGGAATGAAGAACTGTGGGTGAGCGATCGCATCGAGCAAAGCGTTTATTGTCTCGATCGCGCAACTGGGGAGATTCAGTTTAGTATCCTCACACCCTTTGAATGCCCGACTGGATTAGCGTTTCATCGTCATCCCCAAACAGGAGAAGAGATTTTATATGTCACCTATGCAGGAGATGAGCCGTATATCCGGGACAACCCCAATGCTGACCCTTCTCATGAATTAGCTTGGCGCGATCGCACCTTCATTCACCCCTTGCATTTTCGTTATTACCCCGACGAGCGCTACAGTTTATCGAACGGGTATTTGATCGAAATGTCGTATGTGGAAGAGTTGTTGCCGCTAGAAGCCGTTCGCCTAGAAGCAGCAGAATGGCGAATGGCATTACCTGCCGAGAGCGATCGCCAGAAAGTGCGTCATGTCGAACCCATTGGTCTCCCTTTTACCGAAGTGATTCAAGATGGGCAACGAATTGCAGTCTTTAATTTTGAGACTTTGCAGCCGCACGAACGCTATCTGTTTGGCTGGAAAGCGGTTTTAGAAGTCTGGAGCATCAAATATCAACTCACGCCGCCAGAAGTGGAAGATGCACCTGCGCTCTCGCCAGAGTTTCAAGCCCGTTATCTGGTTGATGATGATGAATTGGCGATGGATACCCCAGCCTTGCGACAAGCTGCTCAAGAAGCTGTGGGCACCGAAACCAATGTGCTGCGCAAGATGCTCAAGATTCGCAACTATGTTTACGATCGCCTCTCCTATGGCATTAAACCTTATATTGATCCACCTGATGTTGTCTTGGAGAGAGGTGTGGGGTCTTGTGGCGAATATGTAGGAGTGATTCTGGCCTTAGCCCGCCTGAATGGGATTGCTTGTCGCACTGTGGGTCGCTATAAATGCCCCCCTCATAGCGATCGCCTATTTGTACCCCTAGAACCTGACTTCAACCATGTCTGGATTGAATTTTACATACCGGGGTTTGGTTGGTTGCCCATGGAATCTAACCCAGATGATGTAGTCGAGCGGGGGCCGTATCCGACACGATTCTTTATGGGCTTAGCTTGGTATCACGCTGAAATGGGAAAAGGCGTGTCCTTTGAAACTTTAAGAGTGGGTGGTAAGCCAATCCATGAAACTTTAGAAATCTCAATTGGCGATCTGGCCTTAAATCACATTCGTTTCAAAATTTTGGGCGAACTAGCACCTCCGGTAATCACTACCAGCAGATAGAGGTCGTTTGCTAAGCGCTTGTCTAGGGTAGAGGTAGGTGACACACAAGACTTATCTCGAGTATCCCTATGGCAACCCCTTCTAAAACCAGTTCCCACCCTGATGTGATGCAAGAGGCGATCGCGACGGCTACTAGAGCTGCCAGAGTTGCAACCGATGCTGCTCAGATCGCTGCGGATGAAGCAACCGGAACTGCCACAGCTTTTGGTAAAACAGTGGGGCCAGCCACCCAGCAATTTGTTGAGCAAACCACCGAAACCATTGGTAAAGTCGTCACCCCCATTGCTGAAAACCCTCTAATTAAATTCGCCGGGAAAATGCCCGGAATTAACCTATTGTTTGCTGCGTTAGGTCAAGTAGATACAACTAAAGCCCAACAAGAAGTAGAGAACCTGAAACGGCAATATCCTACAGAGACATCAGAACAGATTGCTCAGCGAATCATGAAAGATACAGCTACGAAAGCGGCTGGAGTCGGTTTGCTGACTAACTTTGTGCCTCCGATTGCTCTGGCTTTGTTTGCGGTTGATATTGCTGCTGTCACTGCTTTGCAGGCTGAGATGATCTACCGCATTGCCGCTGCCTATGACTTTCCTTTAACCGACCCAACTCGACGGGGTGAGGTTTTGGCTATCTTTGGGCTGTCGCTAGGTGGGTCTGGTGCGCTCAAACTCGGCCTGAGCTTTGTTGAACTAATACCTGGTCTGGGTGCTGTGGTGGGAGCTTCAAGTGATGCAGCTCTGCTTTACGGCTTAGGATTATTGGCTTGTCGCTTTTATGAGGGCAAACGGCAAGCGATCGCATCTCCTTTTTAATCTCTTTCTTAATCTCCCTGTTGCATTCAAAAGTATTTTTATGTTTCGACTTCAACAGCTCATTCAAAACACGTTTTTACGCATTCTGGGTTTCTTTCAGCGTTCCTTTAAGAATATCCTCAGTTTCTTTGCGGGATTCTTTGGAGGCTTCGCTCGCGTCTTAGGCATAACAGATGCAGCTGACTTTCTTGAGTTTGAAGATGCAAAAGGCATTCAAGCAGCTCAAACTCAACAGATAGAAACCCCGTCTGTACCCTCTCAGCCTAGCCCAAGCGCTACCCGCCGTCGTCCTGACCCGAATATGGATTACTTCCGCAACCTAGCGCGGGAGATTAGAACCTCGGATAGCAACTAAACAGGTTGAAGCCTCCCACATCATTTAGGTGATGATTTGACTCTACTTTTGTTCTAGCTGCCGACCTCCGAAGAGAATTTCACGGGCTTTTTCATCCATCGGGGCGCTGGTACGTTGTTCTTGCAGTACTGCCAACCCTCGTTGTACCGCAGGCCGCGATCGCACTGCCTCAAACCAACGCTGTAAATGAGGATAGTCAGCTAAATTTTGCCCTTGATTGTCGTGAGGCACAATCCAAGGATAGATAGCCATATCTGCGATCGAGTAATCACCTGCTACATATTCTGCTTCACCCAGTCGTTGATTTAAGACTCGATACAGCCGCGTCGCTTCATTGGTGTAGCGCTCGATCGCGTAAGAGATCTTTTCGGGTGCATATTGCCGGAAATGGTGAGCCTGCCCTAACATTGGCCCCACACCCCCCATCTGAAACATCAACCACTGCAATACGATGTAGCGATCGCGGGGTTGACTGGGCAGGAATTTGCCACTTTTTTCAGCTAAGTAGATCAGAATTGCCCCAGACTCAAACAACGTGAACGGCTGACCATCTGGCCCTTCGGGGTCTGCGATCGCAGGCATTTTATTGTTGGGGCTGATCTTCAGAAACTCTGCCTGAAACTGATCTCCCACCCGAATATCAACCGGAATTACGCGATAAGGTATCTCTGCCTCTTCCAACATGATGCTGACTTTCCAACCATTCGGGGTGGGCCAATAATATAAATCAATGGGTTGAGTCATAGCAGCAGATCCTAACTATCTGTTTTCCCCATGCTAATCAAAAGCTCTGCGATCGCCTGCATTAAAAAATGTCATCCTAAAAAAAGGATGTTGAGCAGGGTAGAACAGTGACGGACGCGCGATCGCCACGGGTTGTGGTTGTAGGGGCAGGTTGGGCTGGCTTGGGTGCCACCTATCATTTGGCTAAGCAAGGCTATGATGTCACGCTACTAGAAGCCGGAGCCTATCCGGGTGGCTTAGTGGCGGGCTGGAAAACCCCTGGAGGCCGCTCGGTTGAAGCTGGGATTCATGGGTTTTGGTATCCCTACCACAATATTTTTTCGTTGGTTGATGAGCTAGGGCTAAAGCCATTTACCCCTTGGACTCGCTCTTCGCAATACTCGCCAGTCGGCTTAGAAGTTGAGTCACCCATTTTTCAAGACTTACCCAAACTGCCCGCACCGCTTGGTACGTTTCTCTATACGCAGTTCAAGCGGTTGCCCTTGCGCGATCGCCTCTCAGCCTTGCCACTCCTCTATGCAGTGGTAGATTTTGACAACTCTGACGAAGCTTGGCGGCGCTACGATTCAGTCACCGCACGGGAGTTGTTTAAAGACTTTGGGGTATCAGCTCGGCTTTATCGCGAATCCTTTGAGCCGATGTTGCTCGTCGGGCTATTTGCGTCCGGTGAACAATGCTCTGCTGCCGCCGCTTTGGGGATGCTCTACTACTTCATCTTGGCCCATCAACCCAATTTTGATGTGGTTTGGTGTCGAGGCACGGTTGGCGAAATGATCTTCCGGCCTTGGGTGCAACGGATTGAACAAGCAGGAGGCAAGGTACTAACTCAACGGCGCGTTACAGATGTTAAGCTCAGCGATCGCGGTCAAGCCACCGGAGTCGTGTGCGGTGACGAGGTCTTTGATGCCGATGCGGTAATTTTTGCTGTTGGCGTGACGGGGATGCAGAAAATTGTCAGCAGTAGCCCCAACCTGCGTAACCGCCGAGAATTCCGCGATTTGATGAATCTGGGTGCTGTTGATGTGCTTGCAACTCGGCTATGGTTCGATCGCAAAATCAATATTCCTCGCCCCTCCAATGCCTGCTTCGGCTTCCAACCCACTACAGGCTGGACTTTCTTTGACCTCAACACCCTACACGATGAGTTCCGTGACGAACCTGGAACCGTCGTTGAAACTGATTTCTACCACGCTAACCAGTACCTACCCTTAGATGACGCTGAGGTTGTGAAGTTGGTGCAGCGAGATTTGACCACTTGCATCCCTGCCTTCCATGAAGCCAAAGTGATTGACAGTGCCGTGGTGCGCCTGCCTCGGGCCGTTACTCACTTTGCGCCGGGCAGTTACCGCTATCTGTTGCCCGCTGAAACCAGTATCAAAAATGTCTGGATGAGTGGTGACTGGATCGTGACTCGGCATGGGTCTTGGTCTCAAGAAAAAGCCTATGTGACTGGGTTAGAAGCCGCCAATGGTGTGATTGCTCAGTTAGGCCAAGGTACGCCTGCCCCGATTGTGCCTGTAGAACCCGACGAGTCTCACATTCAAGCAGCGCGATCGCTCAATCAACTGGTGCGAAGTTGGGGTAAAACCTTCTTGCCAAATATCTGGTTGCCTTAACTTATTGATTATTCTGGGTTGGATATTGTTAAATCACTCTCTCAAAGGCGGGAGGCAGAATTCCTCCACGATAGAATGGACAGACAAAACCGTGCAGTCTCCTAAAGCGATCGCGAGATTCTCAAAACTAGTTCTCGCGTTCAAGGGTTCCAAACAACAGGCAGCACGTTGGGTTGGCTGAGGTGGTGGATGGTACGAATCAACGAATTAAACCGTTCTTATAAAGTGCTAGGTCTAAAGCCAGGTGCCTCGCTTGAGGAAATTAACCAGGCTTATAAAGATCTAGCCCGCGTTTGGCACCCCGATCGCGTGCCTCAAGACGATCCACAGCGACAGCACGAAGCTCACGAAAAACTGAAAGAGATTCACCCAGCTCGTGATCTCCTGCGGTCTTGCTATGCCAAAACAGGTGCCCGACGTACCCAAACGACTAATACAAAGCCTGCACCGCCCCCAAAGCCGGCGCCGCCTCCACCCCCAAAACCAGCCCCACCCCGCGATCGCTACCATTCCTCAAAGCCACCTGAGCAGCCGCCTAAAACGACCTATGGAGCTCCAAAGGCGGCTTATCAACCCCCCAAAGCAACTTATCAGCCGCCGCCTAACTATCAACCTCCCACACCCAAGCCAACTCCTACCTATCAACCCCCGAAGCCTAAGCCACCATCGCCTACCTATACCACTTACCGTCCTTCGGCTCCTGTCCCACCCACGCCGGTCACGCCTCAGTACCAACCCCCCGACCTGAGCGGGGTCGATTTGCGTGGGGCTGATCTCAAAGAGAAAGATTACGCCAATCGCAATATGACTGCTGCCAATCTCACCAATGCTGATCTGAGTGATGCTTTCTTGCACAACGTCAATCTCACTCAAGCCAAGCTCTACCGTGCCAATTTGTATCGCGCCAATTTGTTGCAAGCAAACTTAAGCTACGCCGACTTGAGAGAAGCTAACTTGATTGGTGCTGACTTTAGTGGGGCCAACTTGAGCGGTGCAGATCTCAGCGGTGCGCGGGTTGGTATTAACAATCGTGTCATGGTGAAGCTGACTGGAGCCAATTTATCTGGGACGATTATGCCCGACGGTACCATTCACTCATAAATTGTCTGGGAGGTAAGTATGCTAGCCGAAGCTCGTCTTTGGACTGTGAACGATTATCACCGCATGGTCGAGGCTGGTATTCTGCAATTAGATGAGCGGTTGGAACTAATCGAGGGGCAAATTATCAAGATGAGTCCGAAAGGAACCGCTCACGAAGCTGCAATTACTCGCTTAGAGAGAATCCTGAGGAGACAGTTAGGCGATCGCGTGATTATTCGCTTACAAAGCCCAATTCAGCTTAATAACCGTTCTGAGCCAGAGCCAGATGTGGCAGTAGTGCAATCGGACCCGCAAGACTACGAAGATCACCATCCAACGCCTGCTGAGGCTTATCTTTTGATTGAAGTGGCGGATAGTAGTTTGAAATTCGACTGTGAAACGAAAGCGCAATTGTATGCTCGATCTGGAATTGCCGACTACTGGGTACTAGATGTGAGCGATCGCCAACTTCATGTCTTTAGAAACCCAAGTCAGGACGGCTACCAAACTCACAACGTCTTTAGAGGAAGTCAGACAATCACGCTTTTGCTATTAGCTGATGTCTCGGTGTCAGTGGCAGAGATATTTGGCAAGATGATCTGAATACGGAAGCTGAGATGAACAAACTCATTGCCGCGAACGTGCAAATTGGCACACTTGGGTGAAGGCAGAATACAAATTTTGAAGCAGACTCAGTAGTAAGCGGGAAACACGCTTAAATGAGACGATTCAGGCGATTTCTGCATTTACCTTTGAGCCTTATCTAGGAGTTGAGCAATGGCTGCCAAGCAAATTTTGATGCTGGTGGGTGACTATGTTGAAGACTACGAGGTCATGGTTCCCTTCCAAGCTTTGCAAATGGTGGGTCATACTGTACACGCAATTTGCCCCAACAAAAAAGCAGGAGAAAAAATTCGGACTGCGGTGCATGATTTTGAAGGTGACCAAACCTACAGCGAAAAACCAGGTCACAACTTTCAACTGAATGCCACTTTTGATTACATTGATGAGACCACTTACGACGCGTTAGTGATTCCGGGCGGACGTGCCCCCGAATATATTCGCCTCAACTCTCGTGTCTTAGAGATCGTGCGCCACTTTGCCAAGAGTGATAAACCGATCGCCGCAATTTGCCACGGCCCTCAAGTTTTAGTAGCAGCGGGTGTTTTAGAAGGTAAGCGTTGCTCGGCTTATCCTGCTTGTGCGCCTGATGTGGAACGGGCGGGTGGCGAGTATCTAGAAGTCGCAGTGGATGATGCCTTAGTAGACGGTAATTTAGTGACTGCCCCGGCTTGGCCCGCCCATCCCCGTTGGTTAGCCGAGTTTCTCAAAGTGTTAGGCACCAAAATTGAGCACCCTGAACAAGCTGAACTGGCAGCGGTCTAAAAATAGTTGAGGTTGCTGGCTTCTGAACTATTCGTCACAGTGAAAGGTGGGAGATGCGTTTCCTACCTTTTATTGTTGCTGACAAGCTCTATGAATCTGTTCACCTACGCGCTTCACCTCTTAGGTTCTGGTGCGACGGCATATATTTCTGCCCGCCAAATTCGTGACCCCCTAACTCGCCCCAATGTACTGGCAGGTTTTCAATTAGCAGAGTCGGGTTCAGTACCCTTTTTAGAAGCTCTCCGCGATCGCGCTGCTGCTGAAGGAGATGATTGGCTCGCTGAAAAACTCGCCCGCCACGCCACCGATGAACGTCGTCACGGTCAAATCTTTGCTCAAGCATTGAAGCATCTAAACAAGCAGGTCATTGACTTCAAAAAAATGGCTGAGCAATCACCAGAGCACAAACCCGAAGAACGCCGCAGCCCTTTCTTTGCTGCTTATTTCGATGGTTATGCTCCCGCAGCCCTCAAGCCTGAGAATATTGACTGGATTGTGTTTATGGCGAGTACCTATATTTTGGAACTCGATGCCAGTAAAGACTTTGCGCGTATGGCTCATGCGTTACCCGATTCTGACCCTCATAGCGTGAGCTTAAAGAAAGGGATGCTCAGCATTGCTCAGGATGAGACAGGCCATGCTGCCTACCTATATGAAGCCTTGAGTCGTCGCCTACCCTTCCTAACTGTAGCGGCTGTTGTAGATGAATGGCGGACTCGCAAAGTTAACGCATTATTAGCAATGGTCGGAAATATGGTGCAGAAGCAAGGAAAAATGACTTCTTTAGTGCAAGATGGTGCTCCGACTGAAGTTCCTGAAGCGGTAGAACCCGTAGCAACCTAACCTGCAATCCTCGACATAATGCTGGCTACTTTCTAAATCTCAACGCTCTATTGAATAGCTGACAACTCATCAGCGATCGCCACCCGGCCCCGGCGCACTGAATACAAAATCCGGTCGAGCGATCGCTGTTCTTCTTCCTCAAGATTGGAGGCTAGCACGGCAATTAACAAACCGTAGCGATCGGCAAGCGTCAATTTACCAGAGTCGAGGGACTGAACAAATACGTCAGAGATAGCAGAGGGAAGCAGGCAAGCGGTGGGTAACATCTGAGGGTACGCTGAACGCAAAACTGGGATATCTTTAATATCGACGATGGCTGAAATTTGTGGCGTGATACTGCGGGTGCTCAGGCGTGATGCTAAGCTGACTTTGCCGTGATAGAAAGCGGGCGATCGCGTGATAAGCCTCCGCATTTGAGGTGATAAATGTCACAAAGCCTACCGAAGTTTTTGACCCGTTGCTAAACAGATGCTTGTGCTGCCATTACTTCAGGCCAAAACAAGACATAGAATAGTACTATTGCACCATTAACCCATTTAAAGTTAATGCTCAGTAGATGCAGCTTGGTTCAGAACTAGCGCTACATTTTGAGACGAGCTTCCGTTAAGTGCCACAACAAACACTAGATATAGAGGCGGTTCTTCAGGTAATCTAAACTCGATCCCTCTTGAGAAGCCCATGTCTTTCGTTGGCCTACACATTCACAGTGACTACAGCTTGCTCGACGGAGCCAGTCAGTTGCCTGAGCTGATTGATCGAGCCTTAGACTTGGGAATGCCAGCGATCGCCTTGACCGACCACGGAGTCATGTATGGCGCGATCGAGCTGATCAAGGTCTGCCGAGGCAAGAACATCAAGCCGATCATCGGCAACGAAATGTACGTGATCAACGGTGACATCGAGAAGCAAGAGCGGCGGCCTCGATATCATCAGGTAGTGTTAGCCAAAAACACCCAAGGCTATAAGAACTTGGTGAAACTGACCACCATTTCTCACCTAAAAGGGGTGCAAGGTAAGGGCATTTTCTCGCGCCCTTGTATCAATAAAGATTTGCTGGAACAGTACCACGAAGGGCTGATTGTCACGAGCGCTTGTTTAGGTGGTGAAGTGCCACAAGCGATTATGCAAGGCAAGCCAGAAGTAGCTCGGCGCGTGGCTCAATGGTATAAAGATTTATTTGGTGATGACTATTATTTGGAAATTCAAGATCACGGTTCTTCAGAAGACCGGATTGTGAATGTTGAGATTGTCAAGATTGCGAGAGAGTTAGACATTAAAATTGTCGCTACAAACGATTCTCACTTTATTTCTTGCTTTGATGTTGAAGCCCACGATGCCTT
>CBIHQL010000120.1:0-9605 GCA_966211855.1 uncultured bacterium | reverse complement strand
TCTCCTGAAGTTGCGGCTCTGGCTGACCAACAAGCAAAAATACCCCTGAGTCCAGGAGTAGAGTCGCTGAATGTAGCGATCGCTGCGGCATTAATTTTGTACGAAGCTCAGCGTCAACGAGGGTTTAACCCCTACACAAACCAAGCCTAGGAGCTTTGCTGGCTTTTGATAAATTCTTCTATATCAGCCGCTGCCTCTTCCCAAGCTGCCAATGATGGGCTAGAAGTTGGCGTAGAAGGTGCTGATGCAACGGGGCTGACTTTATTCTCTGATCCGGTAATTTTCGATGCTGCGGGTGGGTTGTCCACAGGCTGTAGCCCCTGCTGCAAAACTTCTAATGATTCAGAGAAGGCTTGGGCAGCAGCACGACGAAGCTCTCGCTGATCCATAAGTATCACTCCCAAAAATGAGAAGCTCAGACTTTCAAACTGCTTGTCATCTTGGCCTGGAAAACAGCCAACCAACAACGGGGAAAAGGTGTAAAAACGACCGGACGAGATCTGGATCTCAGGGTCAATGGCAAAGCAGTTTGCTGAGGCTACTAGGTTTACTGCGATCAGCTTGCCCAAATTTGACTGAATATTTCCAAAGTGGGTATTTGCCTTTTGGGGTTGTTCGCCAAGTTCGATTGGGTGTTGTCTGATCTGCCGTTTCCAGTTGACAATTAAGAATCTAGTCAAGATTCAGTATCAAAAGGCAAAAGACAACGATCTGCTCTTTTTGTCTTTGAATTCACGGTATTTTAGAAAGGTTTGCCTTTCCAGGAGAGCGAAGTGAGTCAGGGATTTGATTACGATTTAGTCATTCTCGGCGCAGGTGTAGGCGGACACGGAGCAGCCCTCCATGCGGTGAGTTCTGGCCTTAAAACTGCGATTATTGAAGCAGCAGACATGGGTGGTACCTGCGTCAATCGTGGTTGTATCCCTTCCAAAGCTCTACTAGCTGCTTCAGGACGGGTTCGAGAGCTGCGAAACGCCCATCACCTCAAGACTTTAGGAATTCAACTAGGTAGCGTGGCCTTTGATCGGCAGGCGATCGCTGACCACGCCAACAATCTCGTCAAGAAAATTCAAGGCGACCTCACCAACAGCCTCAAGCGTCTAGGGGTTGAAATCATTCAAGGATGGGGTAAAGTTGCAGGCCCGCAGAAAGTGTCCGTTGAGACTTCTAGCGGCGAACGAGTGGTGACCGCTCGTGACATTATTTTGGCGCCTGGCTCGGTACCCTGGGTGCCACCTGGGGTTGAGATTGACGGCAAAACTGTATTCACCAGTGATGATGCGGTGCGCCTAGAGGCTCTGCCTGATTGGGTTGCCATCATCGGTAGTGGTTATATCGGTTTAGAATTTGCCGACGTTTATTCGGCCTTGGGTGCTGAAGTCACCATCATTGAAGCTCTGGACCAGTTAATGCCGGGGTTTGACCCTGATATTGCTAAGCTGGCTCAGCGGGTGTTGATTGCGCCGCGTGATATCGAAACCAAAGCAGGAGTTTTGGCTCAGCGCGTCATTCCTGGCTCTCCAGTGGTGATTGAACTCGCTGATGCGAAAACCAAAGAAGTCGTCGATGTCTTAGAAGTAGACGCTTGCTTGGTCGCGACAGGACGGATTCCAGCTACCAAAAATCTCGGCTTAGAGTCGGTAGGTGTCGAAACCGATCGCCGGGGCTTTATCAACGTCAATGACCAAATGGCGGTGCTCATTGATGGTGAGCCTGTCCCTCACCTGTGGGCGATCGGAGATGCAACCGGAAAGATGATGCTGGCTCATGCGGCGTCAGCTCAAGGTATTGTTGCGGTCGAAAATATTTGTGGTCGCGATCGCCAAGTGGATTACCGCAGCATTCCCGCTGCTGCCTTTACGCACCCCGAAGTGAGTTTTGTGGGCTTGACCGAACCCGCTGCCAAAGCTCTCGGTGAAGCAGAAGGGTTTGCGATCGCGACCTCCCGCACCTACTTCAAAGGCAACTCCAAAGCCTTAGCTGAAGGTGAAACGGATGGCATCGCTAAAGTGGTTTACCGCCAAGATACAGGTGAAGTGCTGGGTGTGCATATCTTTGGCCTCCATGCCTCTGACCTGATTCAAGAAGCGGCTAACGCGATCGCTCAACGCCAATCGGTCAAAGATCTTGCCTTCTTAGTCCACACTCATCCAACGCTCTCTGAGGTATTGGATGAAGCCTTCAAACGGGCCGTTTCTGCCCACTAGAGATCACTTGCATCTTCAGATTTGGGTCGCTTTGAAAGGAATTACTTATGCAAATTCGTCGTCGTCCACCCAATCCTACGGTTGCGGTGCAGGAGTTGCGCTATCAAGTTAGTGCCCCTGATGCCGCCCCCCGCCATATTCTCGAAGAAATCGTTTGGCAAAAAGAAGTTGAAGTAGACCAAATGCGGGAGCGTGTGCCCCTGCTAGAACTGCAAAAGCAAGTTCTCTCGGCACCTGCACCCCGTGATTTTTTGGCGGCTCTCCAACAAAGCTCAGCCAAACCCGCAGTCATTGCAGAGGTCAAGAAAGCGTCCCCTAGTAAGGGCGTGATTCGAGAAGACTTTGACCCGGTCGCGATCGCTCAGGCTTATCAGCAAGCAGGGGCAGCTTGTGTCTCAGTCCTCACCGATGTCAAATTCTTTCAAGGTAGTTTTGAAAACTTGGCACGGGTACGGGCGGCGATCGATTTGCCGATTCTCTGTAAAGAGTTCATCATTTACCCGTATCAAATCTATCTGGCGCGGAGTCAGGGAGCTGATGCGGCTCTGTTGATTGCCTCGATTTTGTCAGACAAAGATTTGCAATACTTTGTCAAAATCATCAATGCGCTTAACATGACGGCGCTGATTGAAGTCCACACTTTAGAAGAGCTAGACCGCGTGTTAGCCTTAGAGGGCGTGACTTTGATTGGCATTAACAATCGCAACCTGCAAGATTTTTCGGTTGATTTACAAACCACTTGCCAACTCCTCGCAGCACGGCGATCGCAATTGCAAGAGCGTGGTATTCAGGTGGTGAGTGAGTCTGGGTTGCACACTTCTCAAGATTTAGAAGTGGTAGCCGCAGCAGGTGCCTCGGCAGTCTTGATTGGTGAGTCCTTGGTCAAGCAAGCTGATCCAGCGCAAGCTCTCAAGCAACTGCTGGGTCAAGCTTAAGCAAAACCAAGATTTAGGCAGTGAAACCTCTAAAAGCGGTCAGTTTCTCTAAAAATTGATCGCTTTTAGAGGATAAAGTTACGAAACCTACTGATCTGCCTGTCAACCTTCAGAAGAGTGTTTTAGCGATCATTCACGTCGTGCCAATATCTGCAAGTCTTGGGAAGATTATCTGAGGTAGCTCACCCTGCATGGAGCCGATTCCCCTTCCATCCCATATTCACTACGAATTGCTTTTGCAACTGCTAGAACGTCAAACCATGTTTGCCCTCAAGCAGCGATCGCCCCAGCGAGATCAAGCGCATGAGCTAATCATCACGTTACGCAAAGCCTTGGCGCAACAGAAGCAGTTAGAAGCCAGTTGTGAGCGAGCTAAACTATCCGTAGACTATCGCTGGTCTCTCAACGATTTAAATCAGAAGGCGACTCCCTCTGATTAGTCTCGTACTAGCAGCCGCCTTTGCATTAATCTAGAGCGAACTATGTTACCTTGACTGGTGTAGAGGCGGTGCTATGGGCTCATCAATGCTTCTGAAAACTGTCAAGACAGCTTTGATGGTTTTGTTCATTGTCAAGGCCAAATTTGCAGGCACGCATTAGGGGAGGCTCTGTGTGTCGGAACCGGACTTAGCAAATGGCTCAGAGCCAACTCATCAAGTTGTTCAGCTCACGTTAGAAGATGCCGCTGCTGCTGGTTGGGCAGAAGCTCAAAAAGCATGGGATCAAGAGCGGCAGCAGTTATTGGCTGAACTTGCCCAGGTGCGATCGCTAGAGCATAACCGCTTGCAAAGAATTGGTTTATTAGAGCAAGCCCTTGATGAAGCTTTAGAATCGCTCAACGAATTCAAACTTCAGGTTCAAGACCAAGAGCGCCTCGAAGAGCAATTAGCGGCAACTGAGGATTTTTCCCATGTGCAGCAGCAAGCGATTCTGAACTTAAAGCAGCAGTTAGCGCAGCAACAAGAGGCTCTTGAAGCCCGCATTGAAGAAACTCAAGCCTGTAATCAAACTTTTCAAGACCTTTTAGCCGCTACGGAAGCGATCGCCCAAACTCAGCAGATTGAGTTAGAACGGCTGCGGTCACAGTTGTCGCAAGACCGCTCTGAAGTCCAGATTTATCAAAAGTGCTTAGAGAAGCAACTGACAGATCTACGGGCTGACTTGGAAGCCCAGCAACAGCGTGTATTAGAAATGGAAGCGCAGGTTGTTACAGCCCGCACGCTTTCAGCCAGTCTAGAAGTGCAGCTCGCTGAGTCACAGCAGCAAATTGACGGCTTATATGCCAACCTCCACCAACGTCAAGAATTAATTGCTCAGCTAGAGGCACAACTCGATCAAGCTGACCAAGTCCTCAAAGACCAACAGGTGTTGGTGCATCAACTCCATCAATCACAAACGCAGGTTGCTCAGCAAAATACGACTATTGCCACCTTAGAGCAAGAATTAGTCACGGCTCACGTCAAGATTGAGGAACTAGAAACGCAGGTCGCCAAGCAGGTGATGGTACAGGCCAAACTGCAACAGGCTTGTCGAGAGCTAGAAGAGGAGCGCGATCGCCATCAAACACGAGTGGTCGCTTTAGAGCAGCAAGCCGCCGAAATGCAAGAGCAAATTTTGAAGCAAGCACGGCAGGCCAATGAATATGAAGCAGCGGTACAACATTGGAAAGATCGCTGCTCCGAGAGTCAGCGCCAAGCTTGGAATTTACTCTCACAAGCAGAGCAACCCTCAGAAAAAGTCCTTCCAGAACCTAGTGAACCTGCTCCTGCTTTAGAACCAGAAGCGATAGAGTCGATGGAATCGATAGACGCTAATTCCCATTCATCGCAATCGCTGAGTCGCGGCCACAAAGTTGATCTCCCAGCATTTTTAGCCAGACGACGGCTATGAAAAAAGCGGGTCTATTTCAGCCCGCCTTTTTCAGCTTTATTTTGAGTAGTAAATTGCCATGCTCTAGATGACTTAGCCGCCACAGGAAGAATTTACACATAGCCTCAGCCTAATAAAAAATAGGTTCTCAGCACTCCTTGCGTACCCAAGCGAACCGATCGCATCTTTTAGGCGGTTTCTAACCAGTCAAAAATTCGTTCTAACTGCTCCAAAGTCACCAAGCCATACTGCCAGAGAATCATGGGCAAGGGGCCAGGGTCTTGCTCACGGTGACGCAGGGCGATCGCGATTGAAGCTGCCGAGATCGACAAATCTTCTTGCAAGAATCGAATAAATCGAGAATAAGTTGCCGGAGCCATTAGGATTTTCCTCAAAAATTTGTTATGTCTGATTTTGAAAGACCAATCTCTGATGTTGCTCGCCTCAGTAGCCAGTCCTTAATCTGTCTACTAACGCTAAAACATCAAACCCAACCCAATCGCTTAGTTACCAAAAGCGATACAGTCTCGGGGTTGAATTTATCGCTACCCTACTATCCCCAATCACAGCTAGTAATTAACTGGATAAACCGGAAAGTAGAGAAATTTCAGAGATCTTGCTGAGGCTACTAAATAACCTGAGCTGCTTAACCTAGTGATTTGCCCAGGGGACAGCATTGATTCTGACCACTCTGGCGCTTTTACGACTCTCTCACACCAAATTTAAAGGCGATCGCCAACTCGAAAAGCCGAGGTTGGAAATCTCAAATTTCAGCAATCAGTACTGAAAGTTAAAAAATTGTTGAAAGTTAGGATATAGATTCAGCGAGGTGCTGTGCCTCTACCCATTGAAAGAGTAATAAAAAAATATCCCATTGTTCGGCAGTCAGCATCAAGAACTGATGTAGAACCTGTAAAAATTGGGACAATATTGCTTAACCGATTAAGGTTGAGAGAGATAAAATAACAAATTCTCTCAACTTTGTACAGTAAACCGTTGCTTTAATTTACTAAATCGTAAAAACTGTGATGCAATATAGACTTTTGTGAATTCTCAGTTTATCTCTGCTCGTCGGGGCGAAGCACTCGGTAGTGATGCTCAAACAGCCTTATCAGAGCTTTGCTCGAATGCTTCGTTCCCGTGATTAGCCTCTAAGTGCGCACATTTTTTGTAGGCAGAGTCTTAAGGTTGGGCAGAGGCTGATTGTAGGGCTTGGATTTTGATGCGATCGCCCACTTTTAACCCAAGCTCACTAGCACGCCCCCCTCGCAGCTCAAGCACTTGATCAACAAGGGTCTGAGGGCCATAGGTAGGACAGGGTTCAGTATCACAAGGCGGAGCACTATCTTCGATAGCAACGACTCTGCCTTTATACAAAAACACCATATCCAGCGGAATTACCACGTTTTTCATCCAAAAACTGGCAAAGCGGGGTTGCGAAAACGGAAATAACATACCGCGATCGCCTGCCAAACTGGGGCGGTACATCAAACCTGTAGCTTGCTGTTGTGGTGTTTGAGCGACTTCTAGCTGAATCACTCGATCAGTGATCGTGGCTTGAGCCGTAATCGGTAAACGCTGTCCTGCGGCTGGCTCGGTTGAGGTGGAATTCATGACAGACTGCTCAGGCTGGGCAGAGCTTGGAGTTGAGGAGTTGGTTGGCAACTGAGCGGGGCTACAAGCCAAAAGTAACCCACTCAAGCTAAAACACACTAAACTTACTCCAGTCTTCACTCGTTCGACCTCACGCTTCTCGAAGAACATAGCCCACACCTCTCACCGTCTGAATCAACCGCTTTTCTCCTTCTTCTTCTATTTTGAGCCGGAGATAGCGGATGTACACCTCAATCACATTCGATTCGCCCAAGAAGTCATACCCCCAGACGTTTTCTAAAATCTGTTCTCGGGTCAGCACCTCACGGGGATGTTCCATTAAATATTTCAACAACTCAAACTCTTTCATGGTCAGTTCAATCACCCGATTGTGGCGCAAGGCTCGTCGGGTTCCCAAATCGAGAGTTAACTCTCCAAATCGCAGTTGCTCAGTGCCATGAGTGTCTGGCTGTAAATAGAGACGAATCAGTTTGAGAAATTCTTCAGTTCGGTAAGGCTTCAAGAAGTAGTCATCTGCCCCAGCTTCTAGGCAAGCCACGCGATCGTCTACCGTGTCTCTCGCCATCAACAGCAATACTGGAACGCGACTACCAGAATTGCGCAGATGATGGCATAAACGCAGACCAGATTCTCCGGCTAGCATGCGATCGACCACAATCAGAGCAGGTTGCAGGGCATAGGCTTGATGGAGACCGCTGTTTGCATCATAGGCCACCACCGCTTCGTAGCCTGATTCCTTTAAATCAGCAGCCACATTCTGAGCCAATATCTCATCTGGCTCAATCAATAAAACGCAGGGACTGCGATCGGAAGTTGAGGAACTCATAAGATAGAAATGAGCAAGCCAGCTAAGTTTGACAAAACATACGTTTCAGGAAAGTCTGAAGCGCTAGCGGCACACTGCGAAGATAATGAGAGAGCTATACAGATCTTAAAAATTAGTAAGTATTAATACTTTAACGGATGCTTTCCTTGTTGTAGCACGTCCCTTCAGATTCGGCTGCAACTGTTGAGATTCATTAGGGCAGTTCTACGGAGGTGGGCTTGGCAATGTGAGGTAAACCCCAGCCTAGCTTCTCACGCAAGAGGTGGAAAAACTCAGGAGACTTCAGCCGAATGAAACGCGCTGAATAAGGCGATCGCGAGAGTCGCACCCGATTTTCTGGCAACACATAGCAGCCTGAATTGCCATCTACCACCATCACCAGGCGGTTAGGGTTAGCTGGGAAAACAGTCACTGGCTCAGAATCGGCAAACACCAGGGCTCGCGATGCTAGAGAGTGGGGACAAATCGGTACTAACTGCAACACAGGTACCCCCGGCGTAATTACGGGGCCACCTGCTGATAGCGAATAGGCAGTGGAGCCAGTCGGCGTAGAGATAATAATGCCATCCGCTGCAATATCGACCGGAGCATGATTGCCAATTTCAATTTCAAAATGGCACATGCTGGTAAGCGGTTCGCGGTGCATCACCATTTCATTGAGGCATAAAGCTTCCCAGAGCAGCTCTTCGTCTCGCACAACTTGCACGGTGAGCATGGCCCGCTCTTCAATGTCATACTCTCCTGCAATCACAGCATCAAGTGCTTGCGGCAGTTGGTTGAGGTAGGCTTCGGTCAAAAAGCCCATATGCCCCGTGTTGACGGTCAACAGAGGAATGTGGCAAGGTGCAATCTGGCGGAAGGCGGACAGGACAGTGCCATCTCCACCTAAGGCGATCGCAAATTGCATCTCTTCATCAAATCCGGGAGGGACGACTTGCTCAATCGGAGTATGTGCGATCGGTCCTTCCAACCCAGAGCAGCCGAGAATGCCACCCATTCCCGTTGCCCGGTAAACCTCCCAACCTTGAGAAGTTAGCTTGTCTTGCAACTCTTGGGCTACGCGACAAGCTATTGGTTTAATGTCGTTGTAAATAATGCCAGCCTTGGGCACGCTTAGAATCCAGCTTCAAATTAATTAGCAAGGGTCGGTGGCAGTTGTTTCACTTGCCCCTTCGTGACTCAGTGCTCTAATAGTACCAGGTTGATTCGCACGATAGGGGCGATCGCACGGCTTGACTTGGCTACAACTCGCCCAAAACCCGCTTTAACGGAAGAATCCGGATTGAAAAGGCGTTTTTTTCTGTTTTTTCGATTTCGCTTGTTCGTAGTCGAGTTCCTTTAACTTTTTCAGAATCCGGCTGAAATAATCTTGCAAATAGCCTTCTAAGGTTGTGATTTCTGCGGGGTCGATCCCGAAAGTCGTGTAGACCTCAGCCATTGAAGCAATCAGAGGCTTACCAGTCGCTAAAACTTCGGTAAATGCGAGGCGATCGGCGACATTCCAGCCCCACTGGAAAAATCGAGTAATTTTGCGAACGCTACGCATTAAACCTAGCGGCATGCGGCTCACTTTTGCGTCTTTACCCGATAGCCGCTCACACAGCCGAATGATTTCGTAGCTACCCCAAGCCCGAGAACCCACAATGGGGAAAGCTTGATTGCTGGTTTCGGGAACAGACAAAGCTCGAATCGCAAACTTGGCGATATCTTGAGTATCCATGTACGCGATCGGGGTGTCTTCTCCAGTGACCCAAACCGCTTGTTTTTCTAAGATTGGAATGGCGTATTGACCAATTAAGCCCTGTAAGAAGCCACAGGGGCGCAGAATGGTGTAATTCAAACCTGACTCGGCGAGAAATAGCTCGGTGCAGCGCTTAATTTCCATCAGCGGCACGTCAGGATATTGGTCGGCATTCAAAATAGAAAAGAAAATAAACCGTTCTACTCCAGCCGCTTTGGCTGCTTGAATCAAAGCAACCTTGCCGTCCCAGTCAACTTGTTTGATGCTGAGAGAATCGGTGGGCCGTGCAGTGGCAGCATCAATGACGGCAGTGACATCTTTGAGGGCTGCGGTCAAACTCTCAGGATTACACAGGTCGCCTTGTACTAATTCAGCTCCCCACTCTTTTAAGAAAGCAGCTTTCTTAAGACTTC
>CBIHQL010000119.1:0-9641 GCA_966211855.1 uncultured bacterium | reverse complement strand
CAAGGGGTGCTCTGTATTTAACCAGGTTTGGTTTTGCGGCAGTTCCGGCGATCGCACACGGGGCATAAAAGCTCCTCGGTTAGCACTAACGCCATCCTGCCTCTCGGACTGCTAGAAAATCAAGGTGTTGTTTCGCCCTCCAAGTCTTCTAGCTCAGGCTCACTACCGGTTGTGTCAGCAGTATCTTCTGGCTCAGCCGAGGTGGGAGCTGTAAATTTCTCCCGCAACTTCTGCAAGCGCTCCGATTGCTCAGGTGCTTGAATAATCGGTGCTGCTGGAGTGGGTTGTGGCTTCACAACGGGCGGTTTAGCCGTTGATTCAGCCGCTTTCTGCCGTCGCGAAGTGTCGAACTTTCTAGGAGTTGGCGCAACCACTTCAGGAAGCTTGGGTGCGGGCACTGGTGCGGGCAGAACTTGTACTGGCTGAGGACGACGAAGTTGCTCAAAAATATCTTTGTATTTGGCAACCTCATCAACGGCTGGCTCTTCTGGCTGAGCCTCTGCTGAGGTATTGGGTTCACCGATTGGAGCTTCTGGTTGGGCTTCAGTAGGAGCTGAAGTTTCAGGTGCTTCAATTACTGCTGGAGCTTCAACTGCTTCTGGCGGTGTCTTTAGAGCTGGACGTTGGAACCGGAAGAAGCCTGTCGGTTTTGGTGCATCCAACTTCGGTTCCGGAGTTGGAGCGATCGCAGGTTCCGTCTCAGGAGCCGCTTCGCTCGGTGCTTCTAGCTCAGGCGCTTCTAAGGTCTCAGGCAACTCAGGTGCAGGGCTAGGGTTGGGCGCGATCGCACCCGACTCAGGACGGCGGAAGCGATTCCAAAAACCACCCGAACCTGGAGCTGTTGCAGGAGTTGAAGCCTCTGGCACTGATGACTCTGGCTCAGCAGGCTCAGACGTTTCATCAGAATTTTCAGTGGCTGGGCTAACGTCAGGAACTGCCTCTGGCTCGACTGGTTCTGGAGCCTCAATGATTGCAGGGATCTCAGGGTTGGGTGTTGGGCTTGTAGGTGATGGCTTGAAGCGACGGAAGAAACCAGTGGGTTTTTCGGGTTTCGCTGTCTCTGGAACTGCAGGCGATGGTGTTGGTGTGCTGAGTTCTGGCTCCACTGTAGGCAGATCTAGCTCTGGCACTGTTTCTGGTTGTGCTTCTAAAGTGGGTGCTTCAACTTCAGGTGCTTCAATCACCTCAGGCAAACTTGTCGGAATGCTGGGGGTTGGCGCAGGGCTAGGAACAGACTGCCGGAAACGACCAAAGAAGCCAGTGGTTTTTTCTGATTTCGCTGGAGGTGCAGTCTCGTCAGTTGGTGCGGGAGTGGGTTCAGGCTCAGCGATCGCCTCTGGAACCTCAGGAACTGCCTCTGGTGCAGGCACGACTTCCGGCTCGACAGTTTCCGGTTCTGGTTCAGTAACCTCTTCCGGTGTCGGAGCTTCAATAACTGGGGGCACTACTGGAGCGACAGGCGCGGGAATTGCAGGCGCTGATTCAGGCCGACGGAAACGGTTGAAAAATCCGCCTGGTTTTTGAGGGATTGTTGCCGGGGGTGCGATCGCCGCAGGTTCCTCTTCTTGACCTGATGGCTCAGATTCTTCTGCAGGAGCCTCAACTTCTGCTTCCGGAACCTCTGGTGCTTCGGGTTCTAACTCTGGGAGACTTGGAGCACTTTCTAAGGGTTCTTCCGGAGCGATCGGCAACTCTTTCGGCTCTGGTGTGGGCAGTGGGAGAGGCGCGGGTTCTGATGTCGGTGCAGGCAGTTCTGGCTGGTAATTAGGATCAACAATTCGACGGGCACTCTGAGCAGAAATCTCTCCTCTCACCAGCTTCGAGAGCGTATCCGTGCCATTAGCGTCAAATGTAATCAGCCTAACAGTGTCGTTAAAGGCATTAGCAACCGGCTTGCCTTGCTCATCAATGAGTTCCAGTTGCACCCAATTCTTCCCAGGCTGGAACCCCTTGAGATAAATCGGTTGCCAGCGATCGACAATAAAACTTTCGCCATTAATGGTGCAGCGAATCCGCCAGTCAGGGATATCATCCTCAGCATTTTCTTGAGCTACCCAATGTAACGGGGCATTGGTCAAGTAAAAGTCGAGCATAATCGGCTCAGCACCATAAGCGCCTTTGGGCCGACTGTACGTTAATAACGGTTGATCAGGGTTAGGACTATTTTTTTCTGGTGTTTTTGTAAAAACGTGGAAGGTCGTTTCCGCATAAGCACCTTCATTCTTAAAGCTTTCATGCCAGGGTCGAGACGCAAAGACCCGCAGCGTGTGAGTGCCTGGAGCTAAATCTTTGAGAACCAAAGGTTGCTCTAAGTTGTAGACCGCTTCGTAAGGCTCATTGTCGAGAATGACGTGGAGGTGAGGCCCAAGACCTAGTTGAGGGTCTTGAAAAATCGGTAGATCCTTGACTTGGAAGCGCACCGCTACCGTGTTGTCTTGCAGCACTTCATTCGGTCGCGGACTGACTACCGTGACCTGAGGTTGATACTGCTCCAAATCTTGCCGGAGTGTTTGAATGACCTCAGGTGGCGAGACCTCAGAGATCTTGCCAGCTTTTTTAACAACCTGTGTCGAAGCCGTAGTTCCGGGAAGTTTAGCTTCTGAGCGATCGCCACAACTCGTCAAGCTCACAACCAAAACCACTGCCATTAGGAACGATATAAGACCCTTAGCAGCGGCATACCGCCATTTCATTACAAACACGCAGCAATACTCCTAAGTGACCGACATCAAACGTCTTTCTGTTAAGTCGCTCATACGGAACTATAGCGGAAACAATCTCCCTCCTGACTACTAGGCAGTTGAGTTAGACATACAACTCGTTACAGAACGAGATGTGTCGTTAAGGTTCCAAACGGATGTTCTTAGCTCTCGGTATCGCAAAAAAACTAGCATTACTCTGCCCCAAAGAGCTGTTTAAGAATTCTCCTCTCTTATCCAAAACCATTGCTGTATAAGGTTTTCAGTTGTTAGATTGCGGTTGTATAAAGATTGCGCCATATAGAGCTTCGTAAACTTCTGTAACTCCCCTTGACTTTTGCCACGTAATTCCAAAGCCTCAACTCCAGACCCACAAATGCTTTACTCAACTTGAATTATTGTTAACTGCTACAAAACACAAGCTAGGACAAGCCTATAATTCACCATGAAGCTCCCCTCAGGCAGTCTTCATCCTAGTTTCAACTTCCTACCAGAAGTATCAAGGTGATGATTGCGTCTTTATCTGAGCCCATCAAAGTTACAAAGCGCAACTTGAGGTGTAACAAACCTGCTTGCTTTTGTATCTGGGTCAAGAAACAAGATCTAAATTTGCGTAAAGCAGTACTGAGGGTGGGAGATTCCTCGTTCCTTGTCTAAAGAGAGGAGAGTCTCAATGGCAGTTAGTCCCCAGGAGCGAGAGGCAAAAGCGAGAGTTGTTGTAGACAAAGACCCGGTTCCTACCTCCTTTGAGAAGTGGGCTCAACCAGGACACTTTGACCGCACCCTTGCTAGAGGACCCAAAACCACGACTTGGATTTGGAATCTTCATGCCCTTGCTCACGATTTTGATAGTCATACTAGTGACTTAGAAGACGTATCCCGTAAAATCTTCAGCGCCCACTTCGGTCACTTGGCCGTTGTGTTTATCTGGCTCAGCGGGATGTATTTTCATGGCGCTCGCTTTTCAAACTACGAAGCTTGGCTGGCTAACCCGCTAGGTATTAAGCCTAGTGCTCAAGTGGTTTGGCCCATTTTTGGCCAAGAAATTTTGAATGCAGACGTAGGCGGTGGCTTCCAGGGAATCCAGATCACCTCTGGTTTCTTTTACCTCTGGCGAGCTGCTGGATTTACTAATACTTACCAACTCTATGTCACCGCAATTGGTGGTCTAGTGGCAGCTGCTCTAATGCTGTTCGCTGGCTGGTTCCACTATCACAAGCGGGCTCCGAAGCTCGAGTGGTTCCAAAACGTAGAGTCTATGCTCAACCACCACTTAGCTGGACTATTTGGTTTGGGCTCGCTGGCTTGGGCTGGTCACCAAATCCACGTTTCGTTGCCTATCAACGCCCTGTTGGATGCTGGTGTACCTGCGGATCAGATTCCCCTGCCTCACGAGTTCATCCTGAACTCCAGCTTGATGGCAGAAATCTATCCCAGCTTTGCCAAAGGACTGACCCCCTTCTTCACCTTGAACTGGGGCGAATATGCAGACTTCCTGACCTTCAAAGGTGGTCTGAACCCCGTGACAGGTGGCCTCTGGCTGTCTGATACTGCTCACCATCACCTGGCAATTGCAGTTCTATTCTTGATTGCTGGCCATATGTACCGCACCAACTGGGGTATCGGTCACAGCATCAAAACCATTCTGGAAAACCATAAGGGTCCCTTTACGGGTGAAGGCCATAAAGGTCTGTACGAAGTGCTCACCACTTCTTGGCACGCTCAATTGGCAATCAACCTGGCAATGGTTGGTTCCTTGAGCATCATCGTGGCTCAGCACATGTACTCCATGCCTCCGTATCCTTACATGGCTACGGATTATGCAACCCAACTCTCTTTATTCACACACCATATGTGGCTAGGTGGCTTCTTCATCGTGGGTGGAGCAGCGCACGGTGCCATCTTCATGGTGCGTGACTATGATCCAGTCGTAAATCAAAACAACCTGCTGGATCGGGTGATTCGTCACCGGGATGCCATCATTTCTCACCTTAATTGGGTGTGCATTTTCTTGGGCTTCCATAGCTTCGGTCTGTACATTCACAATGACACGATGCGGGCTTTGGGTCGTCCTCAAGATATGTTCTCGGATACTGCAATTCAGTTGCAGCCGATCTTTGCTCAGTGGATTCAAAACATTCACACCTTAGCTCCAGGCGGTACGGCTCCTAATGCACTAGCTCCTGCTAGCTATGCATTCGGTGGTGGCGTTGTCGCGGTTGGTGGCAAGGTCGCAATGATGCCGATCGCATTGGGTACGGCGGACTTCTTAGTTCACCACATCCATGCCTTTACGATTCACGTAACCGTTCTCATTCTGCTGAAGGGCGTGCTCTTCGCTCGCAGCTCTCGCCTCATTCCTGATAAGGCAAACCTGGGCTTCCGCTTCCCTTGCGATGGTCCCGGTCGTGGCGGTACCTGCCAAGTTTCTGGTTGGGACCATGTCTTCTTGGGTCTGTTCTGGATGTATAACTCCCTCTCCATTGCTATCTTCCACTTCAGCTGGAAAATGCAATCGGATGTGTGGGGCACCATCGACCCAGATGGCACCGTGTCTCACATCACGGGCGGTAACTTCGCTCAAAGTGCACTGACTATTAATGGTTGGTTGCGTGATTTCCTGTGGGCGCAAGCTTCTCAGGTAATCCAATCCTATGGTTCAGCACTGTCCGCTTATGGTCTGCTGTTCCTGGGCGCTCACTTTGTTTGGGCCTTTAGCTTGATGTTCCTGTTTAGTGGTCGTGGCTACTGGCAAGAATTAATCGAGTCTATTGTTTGGGCTCACAACAAACTGAAAGTGGCTCCTTCGATCCAGCCTCGTGCTCTGAGTATTGTTCAGGGTCGTGCTGTAGGGGTGGCTCACTACCTCCTGGGTGGAATCGTCACGACGTGGGCGTTCTTCCTAGCTCGAATTATTGCTGTAGGATGAGGGCGAGGAGGACTCTGAAGACTTATGGCAACTAAATTCCCCAAATTTAGCCAGGACCTCGCTCAAGACCCGACTACTCGTCGGATTTGGTACGGGATTGCAACGGCTCACGACTTTGAAAGCCATGACGGCATGACTGAGGAAAATCTTTACCAAAAGATTTTTGCCTCTCACTTCGGTCACCTGGCAATCATTTTCCTGTGGACCTCTAGCCTCCTGTTCCACGTCGCCTGGCAAGGTAACTTTGAACAGTGGATTAAAGATCCTCTAAATGTCCGTCCCATTGCTCACGCGATTTGGGACCCTCACTTTGGTCAACCTGCGATCGATGCTTTCACCCAAGGTGGAGCGTCTGGCCCAGTTAACATTGCTTACTCTGGTGTTTACCACTGGTGGTACACCATCGGGATGCGGACAAACGGTGACCTTTATCAAGGTTCTGTTTTCTTGATCATCCTCTCTGCAATCTTCCTGTTTGCAGGTTGGTTGCACCTTCAACCCAAGTTCCGTCCTAGCCTCTCTTGGTTCAAGAATGCTGAATCTCGCCTCAACCACCACTTGGCTGGTTTGTTCGGGGTTAGCTCTCTGGCTTGGACTGGTCACTTGGTTCACGTTGCAATCCCCGAATCTCGTGGGCAGCACGTTGGTTGGGATAACTTCCTGACCACCCCTCCTCACGTTGCTGGTTTGAAGCCGTTCTTTACTGGCAACTGGGGCGTCTACGCTCAAAACCCTGATTCTGCTAACCATGTGTTTGGCTCTGCTCAGGGTGCAGGTGATGCTATCCTCACCTTCTTGGGCGGTTTCCATCCTCAGACTCAGTCCTTGTGGCTGACTGATATTGCTCACCACCATTTGGCGATCGCGGTGCTCTTCATCATCGCGGGCCACATGTATCGCACCAACTTTGGAATTGGTCACAGCATCAAAGACATGCTGAACGCCAAGACCTTCTTTGGTAGCAAAACTGAAGGTCAGTTCAACTTGCCTCACCAAGGCTTGTATGACACCTACAACAACTCCCTGCACTTCCAGTTGGGTATCCACTTGGCTGCTCTGGGCGTTGTGACCTCCCTGGTAGCGCAGCACATGTACGCGCTGCCTCCCTACGCCTTCATGGCTAAGGACTTCACAACCCAAGCTGCTCTGTACACTCATCACCAGTACATTGCTGGCTTCTTGATGGTGGGTGCGTTTGCTCACGGTGCTATCTTCTGGGTTCGTGACTACGATCCCGAACAGAACAAAGGCAACGTGCTCGATCGCGTTCTCCGTCACAAAGAGGCAATCATCTCTCACCTGAGCTGGGTGTCTCTATTCTTGGGCTTCCACACCCTAGGTCTCTATGTCCACAACGACGTAGTAGTTGCTTTCGGTACTCCTGAAAAGCAAATCTTGATCGAACCAGTGTTTGCTCAATTTATCCAGGCTTCCCACGGTAAAGCACTCTACGGCTTCAATACTCTCCTGTCGAATGCTGATAGCGTTGCGTCCAATGCAGGTGCTGCTTGGCTGCCTAACTGGCTCGATGCTATCAACAGTGGCACGAACTCTCTGTTCTTGACCATTGGTCCTGGCGACTTCCTTGTTCACCACGCGATCGCTCTAGGTCTGCACACCACCACCCTGATTCTTGTCAAAGGTGCGTTGGATGCTCGTGGTTCTAAGCTGATGCCCGATAAAAAAGATTTCGGCTACAGCTTCCCCTGCGATGGCCCTGGTCGTGGCGGTACTTGCGATATCTCTGCTTGGGACGCTTTCTACCTTGCAATGTTCTGGATGCTCAACACCATCGGTTGGGTCACCTTCTACTGGCACTGGAAGCATCTAGCAATTTGGCAAGGCAACGTTGCTCAGTTCAACGAATCTTCAACCTACTTAATGGGTTGGTTGCGCGACTACCTCTGGCTGAACTCTTCTCAGCTGATCAATGGGTACAACCCCTATGGCATGAATAACCTAGCTGTTTGGGCTTGGATGTTCCTCTTCGGGCACCTAGTTTGGGCAACTGGTTTCATGTTCTTGATCTCCTGGAGAGGTTACTGGCAAGAGCTGATTGAAACGATTGTTTGGGCGCACGAGCGCACTCCTCTAGCTAACCTAGTTCGCTGGAAAGACAAGCCTGTTGCTCTCTCTATCGTTCAAGCTCGTTTGGTTGGTTTAGCTCACTTCACCGTTGGCTACATCGTGACCTACGCAGCCTTCCTAATTGCCTCCACTGCTAGCAAGTTTGGTTGATCTTTCAGATCCTTCGAGTTAGTGGTATAGGTTCCTAAAAAGAAGTCCCCTGCCTGCTGGTAGGGGGCTTTTTTCATAGGTATGCAGATCAAGAAATCCAGATCAATTGAAGAGTCTAACTTTTTGATAGAGGTTATCAACAAAGCTCTTGTTTACATTAGAGAGTAGATGTCAGTAGTAACTGAGGAAACGCACGTTGGGCAAAGTAGCGTTAGAACAACAAACTCGCAGTAGCTCTCATCAAAAAGCCATTGAAAAGGAAGCCTGGGAAGCACTTGAACAATCAATTATTTACTATCAAGACCGCCCGGTAGGCACAGTTGCTGCTCGTGATCCAGAATTGATGGCGCTCAATTACGATCAGTGTTTTATTCGAGATTTTGTCTCTTCCGCACTTGTGTTTCTAATTAAGGGCAGAGCTGAAATTGTTCGTAACTTCTTGGAGGAAACCCTCAAGCTCCAACCCAAAAAACGCCAACTTGACTGCTCAAAGCCAGGTCGTGGACTGATGCCCGCTAGCTTTAAAGTCGATGTCTCTCATGGTCATGAGCGCTTGAAAGCTGACTTTGGTGAGCATGCGATCGCTCGTGTAGCCCCGGTAGATTCCTGCCTATGGTGGATGATCTTGCTACGGGCTTACATGAAAGCAACGCAAGATGAAGAACTGATCAGCCGCGATGATTTCCAGCAGGGCATTAGGCTCATCGTTGAACTCTGTCTTGTAGCCCGATTTGATATGTATCCGACGCTACTGGTACCAGATGGGGCCTGCATGATCGATCGCCGCATGGGGCTGTATGGACACCCTTTAGAAATTCAATCTTTGTTTTATGCTGCTTTGCGTGCAGCGCGAGAGCTTCTGCTGCCTACAAAGCACAATCGCTACTTCATCCAAGCAGTCAACTCACGGTTAGGGCTCATCACCAAACATATTCGAGACAACTACTGGATAGATGCAGATCGCCTAAACGTAATTTACCGCTATAACGTTGAAGAGTATGGCGACCAGGCACTGAACCAGTTCAATATTTACTCTGATTCCATTCCTTTTCATCAACTCACAGAATGGTTACCTTCAACAGGTGGCTATTTAGCAGGTAATCTTGGCCCCTCACAAATTGATTGCCGTTTTTTCGCCGTCGGCAACCTCATGGCTGTAGTTTCTAGCTTGACAAGCCATGAGCAATCTCAGGAAGTTTTGCAATTAATTGAGGAGCGATGGGCTGATTTAGTTGGGGACATGCCCATGAAGCTATGCTATCCAGCTCTAGAAGATCGAGAGTGGAAAATTCTAACAGGCTGTGATCCCAAAAATCGCCCTTGGTCTTATCACAATGGTGGCAGTTGGCCAGTTCTACTTTGGATGTTAGCCGCTGCGGCTCAGAAAACAAATCGTGCTGAAGTGGGTCAAAGAGCTTTGCAGATTGCAGAGCAGCGGCTCAGCCAAGATCAATGGCCCGAGTACTACGACGGTAAAAGTGGTCGTCTCGTTGGGAAAGAAGCTAGAAGATATCAAACCTGGACAGTTGCAGGGTACCTACTTGCTAGAGAGCTAATCGCTAACCCCAAACATTTATCGCTTGTATGTTTTGAAGAGGAAGTAAACTTCGTCGAGGCTATACAGCCAGAAGAACTCACGTAGGACAATAGCTGTGAGCAGCGTTGGAACCCCTTCCTGTCAACACTTTGAGCTAATCCAAAAAATTTTTCCCTTACCCTATTGACAAAGCCCGTCTGCTCTCGTTATCTTAGTTAAGCGCGGTGAGGGAAAGGCG
>CBIHQL010000118.1:0-9652 GCA_966211855.1 uncultured bacterium | reverse complement strand
TTTTATTGGTTGCCGAGTACTTGAAGGGATATCCATCTGTTTCGGCGTGGGAAAGCACCCTCAAAAATAACGCTTTAGTAGACTCGATCATGCAGCAAGAACAAGCCTTTGCCTTCTGCAATGTTGAGCCATACCTAGAGGGCGAACTGGCGCAATCAACTCATTTGTATGAGCAAATAGGGCTGAAATCACTGTTAGCTGTACGCACGTCTTATCAGGGTGAACCCAACGGCAAGATTGAGCTACATCAATGCGATCGCCCTCGGCAGTGGACACAAAATGAAATCGATTTGCTCGAAGCGATCGCCGCGCAGGTCGGGATTGCGATCGCCCAGGCTCAACTACTAGAGCAAGAAACGAAACAACGCCAAGAGCTAACCGCTCGCAGCCAAGAATTGACATGCAAAAATTTGGCCTTAGAACAAGCCAAGGAAGAAGCCGAAGCAGCCAATCAAGCAAAAAGTGAATTTTTGGCGATGATGAGTCACGAAATTCGCACACCCATGAACGCGGTGATTGGCATGACAGGTCTATTGCTCGGCACAGACTTAAATGACCAGCAGCAAGACTTTACGGAAACGATTCGCCAAAGTGGTGATGCGCTGCTCAACATCATCAACGACATCTTAGATTTCTCGAAAATTGAGTCTGGCAATCTCACCCTCGAAGAACATATCTTTAACTTGCAAGATTGTGTGGAAGAAGTGATTAGCCTCTTAACCTTTATAGCCACACAAAAACAGATCAAGTTAACATTCCTCATCGACCCTAATACTCCGCTGCAAATTGTTGGAGATATCACACGGTTACGACAAATTTTGGTGAATCTGTTGGGCAATGCCCTCAAGTTTACGAAGTCAGGCGAGGTTCGTTTATGGGTTAGTGCCGTACCCACTGCAACTGAGCAGCATGAAAATGCCAAACCCTCTGTAGAGATTCAGTTTGCCGTTCAAGATACAGGCATTGGTATCCCCAGCGATCGCATGAAACGCTTGTTTAAGCCGTTTAGTCAAGGAGATGCCTCAACCACCCGAGAATATGGTGGCACTGGCTTAGGACTAACGATTAGCCAACGCCTCAGCAAATTGATGGGTGGTACCCTGTGGGTTGAGAGCGGAGGTAACCTCGGCGGACAGCCATCAGCCCGGTTTATCACGCGCTGGATCCAAGAGCGTCGTCAAAATCTCCACCAATCAACGACTTCCAGCAATGACTCTACCCCCTCTGGCTCAACTTTCTATTTCACCATGACCGCAGAGGTGGCTGTCCCCGTTACCGAATCCTCCACTGCTAGCCGCCCGCGATCGCTAGGAGTTGATGCTCATTTAGCAGAGCGTTTGCCACTACGAATTTTGTTAGCTGAAGATTCTACTGTCAATCAGAAGGTAGCACTTTTGATGTTAGACAGAATGGGCTACCGAGCGGATGTGGTAGCCAATGGGCTAGAAGTGCTAGCAGCCTTAGAACGGCAACCCTATGATGTGGTGCTGATGGATGTGCAGATGCCAGAAATGGATGGTTTAGAAGCAGCACGACAAATCTGCGACCGCTGGCGCGGAAAGGCTCGCCCCCGAATCATTGCCATGACTGCCAACGCCCTGCAAGGCGATCGCGAAACTTGTATAGCGGCAGGGATGGATGACTATATCAGCAAGCCCATTCATATTCGTGAACTAGAAGCGGCTTTGCTCAAATGCGCTCCTACTTGACCGACAGATTAGATTAGTTAAGTGTACTCATCAGTTAGCTCACCAACCTCAACAAGCCAGGATGGTATCCATGACTGCTAACAAGCTCAACAATCTACCTCTACTGCAAAAGCTGAACTGGATTCTCAACCCAGTTGGCTATATGGAGACAGCAGCCCAGCGTTATCCTGATTGGTTTACAGCCGAAATCATTGGACTCGGCGATCAAGCAGTTTTTGTCTACCACCCACAGGCACTGCAAGAACTCTTGACTCGCGATCGCAAGCAATTTATAGCGCTAGGCAGCGAAAACGCCATTTTGAAACCATTTTTTGGCGAGCGATCGCTGCTTTTGCTAGACGGAGACCCCCACAAACGGCAACGACAACTGGTTATGCCCCCGCTTCATGGTGAACAGTTGCGCACGTATGGGGAGCGGATTTGTCGCATTACTGAAAAAATCTTAGATCGGCTCCCCAAAGACCAAGTTTTTTTGGGCCGCTCGGCGATGCAGCAAATCTCTCTAGAAGTCATCCTCGAAGTAGTGTTT
Source organism: uncultured bacterium (assembly GCA_966211855.1). GTDB lineage: Bacteria > Cyanobacteriota > Cyanobacteriia > FACHB-46 > FACHB-46 > CBIHQL01. The sequence goes on along the minus strand of CBIHQL010000118.1, from coordinate 7,414 downwards.
GGGCTAGAAACTGGAGAACGCTATCAACGCCTCAAGCAATTGCTATCAGAGCTGACAGAAGTTTTCCGGTCTCCCCGACTTTCTAGCTTGTTGTTTTTTCCGTTCTTGCAAAAAGATCTGGGGCCTACAACACCTTGGGGACGCTTTTTACGGCAGCAACAGCAGATTGATCAGTTGCTCTACACTGAAATTGCCGATCGCCGCCAAAACCCTGACCCAGAGCGCAGTGATATTCTCTCGTTGCTACTGACAGCCCAAGACGAGACGGGGCAATCAATGAGCGATCGCGAGTTGCGTGATGAAATGATGACGCTACTAATTGCGGGTCACGAAACTACCGCTTCCGCGATCGCCTGGGCTTTGTATTGGATTCATCGCCAACCTGAAGTTAAAGACAAGCTAATACACGAACTGAGCGGGTTAGAAAACCCTGAAGATGTGATGGCAGTGAACCGTTTGCCCTACCTATCAGCGGTTTGCAACGAGACTCTACGCATTCACCCGATTGGTACGATCACATTTCCGCGAGTAGCACAAGAACCTGTGGAACTACTCAGTCAAAAATTTGAGGCAGGCACCAGAGTCTTAGGCTGCATTTATCTGTTGCACCAGCGCCCAGATTTATATCCCGAACCGAAGCAATTCCGACCCGAACGCTTTTTAGAGCGGCAGTTTTCACCGTATGAGTTTATGCCTTTCGGGGGTGGGGTGCGGCGCTGTGTGGGGGATGCACTTGCCATGTTTGAAATGAAGTTGGTGTTGGCTACCGTGCTATCGCGCTGTGCTTTGGCCTTAGCTGATGATCAACCAGAAGTTCCCAAGCGCCGGGGCCTGACCTTAGCTCCAGGGCGAGGTGTGAAAATGCGTTTTGCGGCCTGAACGGGGTGCCAGAGCGATCGCTAAAATTCCTTTTCTTCTTGCAGGTGTTCAATCCAGTTTTCGACATCGGCTTCTGTCAGCTTACCCGGAGCGACCCGCGCGTCTTGATATCCCCACGGTTCTACGTCAACTTGGTATTGCAACGGAGCTAACAGGGGGCCTTGGCAGAGGTTAGTGGCAGGAGCCGGACTGTGCATTTCTTGCTGGAGTCGTTGGGTGAGTTCTTCGAGTACCCAGCTGGGCAGGCGCGATCGTTCTCCCGGATAGATAAACCCAAACAAAATTAAATGGCTGAATAACACCCGCCAATGATCGGCAAAGCGGTCTAAAAGACGACGCCAATCGAGTCGCTCAGCACAAGCCAAAATCATGTGGGCAACATCGGCTCCATCGTAGCGATCGCGAGCCATCACATACGACTTTGACCAAATCATTTCCTCAACTGGGCAGACTTGCACCGGAATGTCTAAGACATAGTCGGTAAAGGCATGGGTAAACCAGTGATCATCCACATCGCCATGACCATTGGCATTGCGGAAAATCACATCAACAAAGTTTTCGCCCGAAAAAGCTTTTCCCAACCAGTGAGGCACTGCCATTTCCGTTTGATAGCCCGCTTGTGCAAAGACTTCTAAGATACGCGGGCAGTCATCGGGGCGCACAAACAAATCTAAATCTTTGGTTGGTCGAGCGATGCCTGTATAGCGTTCAAAGGCAAAGGCTCCACCGATTAAAAAAGGCACTTGCGAAGCATTCAACAGCTTCAGCGCCTGACAGTAAAAATTACGGGTTTGAGCGTCCAGGTGATCTGACGTAGTTTGATAAACTTCCATGCTTTCCTCCGGCAGCAACTCAGCGCTTGGGAAAAATCAGCGATCGCCGCCCAAACCCTGAATCGATGTGGTTCAATCGTGCGCGACAACCTCAATCAACAACCTCAACCTCTAGACCGAATTGCGATCGCGGCTGAGATAGAGAACTCGACACCAACAAATGCGTCCAATGAGGCATGAAAGTCAGGCTTGTCTGCGCCACCATAAAGCCGTGTTTTACAGCAATTTTCGCCCCCCTAGCCCCCCAATTTTGGGGGGAACAAGACTCAAAGTCCCCCAGCATTGGGGGATTTAGGGGGCCTAGAGAATTCACAAGCGTAGTGCATTCATTTGAGAACAGCTGTAAACAACCGAATCGTGTCCTTTCTAGCTGGGGTTGGCAACCAATGACAGTCGAGAAAACCGTGGTGCGTTTGGCGGCAGTTGGCGACATTCACTGCAATAAAATGGGTCACGGAACTTTAGCGCCGATGTTTGCCCAAATCGCTGAGCAGGCCGATGTTTTGCTGTTGTGTGGCGATCTGACCGATTATGGTTTGCCCATCGAAGCGGAGATTCTCGTTGAAGAACTATCAGGCATTGATATCCCAGCGATCGCGGTATTTGGGAACCACGACTACGAATCGAACCAAGAAACCGAAGTACGGCAGATTCTCAGTGACGCTGGGGTGATGGTGCTCGATGGTGAAGCTTGCGAAATCGCCGGAATTGGCTTTGCCGGGGTCAAAGGGTTTGCCGGGGGGTTTGGCTCTAAAGCGTTAGGTGCCTGGGGTGAAGCTGGAATCAAACAGTTTGTCCATGAAGCTGTCGAAGAAGCCTTAAAACTAGAAGCAGCCCTCGCCCGGTTACATACACCCCAACGCATTGCACTACTGCACTACTCACCCATCCAAGAAACGGTAGAAGGCGAACCACCAGAGATCTTTCCGTTTCTCGGTTCGAGCCGTCTCGAAGAACCGCTGACTCGCTATGGCGTTACAGCAGCCTTTCACGGTCACGCTCACCGAGGTCAGCTAGAAGGGCATACGAGCAGCAATATCCCGGTCTACAACGTGTCAATGCCCCTTTTGCAGGAACACTTTCCTGATCAACCTCCATTTCGCCTCTTAGAAATCCCAGTCATACCCGTAGATGCTGCGGTTGAGCATTAAGCTTGCCATTCGTGACATAACAGACCATACAAATACATATCGTGGCGATCGCCGTTACGCTGCACAAATTCGCGATACACCCCTTCTCGCTTAAACCCTAGTTTTTCGTAGAGGGCGATCGCAGGCTGGTTATAACTAAACACCGTGAGTTGCAGTCGGTGCAAGTTGAGTTCTTGAAAGGCGAACGCTAGAGCCAGTTGCAACGCTGCATAGCCATATCCCTGACTTTGGTATTCTTTACCGATCGCCAAGCTCACCCAACTCACTCTTTGATTCCACACAATGCCTTCGAGTTCGACATAGCCGAGCAAGGTATCACTGGCAGGTGGCTCGGTAGTGGAGGCCGATGGAGTGAGCGAGGGGCGTACCGCAAACATAAACGCATCTTTGGCTTGTTGGCGCTCTTCTAACCACTGGCGAATCAACTCCTCCGATTGCGGGTAGGCAGGCCGAGCATCGAGCAATTGCAGAAACTCAAATTGCTGGTACCACTGCGCCAAAATCGGCACATCCGTCGCGCCAAAGGCCGTTAACCGGACGCGATCGCCTTGCAGAGGGTTTTGGCAAAACATGACTAAGATTTTGTGGGTTGGCTTTCGAGAAACTGCCGTAAACTCAATAACCCCACGGTTTGCCCTAAATTTAACGGCAGCAGCGAAATACCTTCAAGGCGAGATTGCAACCAACCGTCTCCCCAATACCATTCGTGAAAGCCATCAATGCCCTGACTGAGAATGAGACGTAGACAGTTAGGCTCAGCGAGTTCAACTTGGTGCTGAATTGCGATCGGCCCCAACCAACTCGTAAAAGTCAGACCTGTATGCAGTTGTTCTGGCAAACCTGTGGATAATCGTTCGGGCCACATCCACTTTTGCACCTGATTTGGCTTGAGCAAACTATCACGAATTTGGTCAGCAGATGCGTTGACTTCAATGCGTAAATGACTTTTCTGAAAATTGCCCCACATAAGTTTTGCTCGTTTGGCTGAATCAGGACTTGCCTCTTCAGTATGCCAAAGCCCATTCACCAATTAGAGCCAATCGTCGCGATCGCTAGCGTTGAAGCCTGACACTTAGAATGGATCTAGTTGAATTAAGAAATGTAAGGTTTCTACATGGCTGATCAGTTAATGCGGGCAACTGCGGCTGACGGGGGCATTCGGGCGGTGGGTGTGATTACAACTCGACTCACCGAAGAAGCCAGACAGCGGCACGAACTTTCTTATGTGGCAACCGCAGCATTAGGGCGATCGATGGCGTCAGGTTTATTGTTGGCATCCAGCATGAAACGACCTGGCTCCCGCATCAATATCCGGATCAAAGGCGACGGCCCCCTCGGTGGTCTATTGGTTGATGCCGGATTAGATGGCACCGTGCGGGGTTATGTAGACAATGCCGGGGTTGAGCTACCTCCCAACGCCAAAGGTAAATTAGATGTCGGGGGGGCAGTCGGTCACTCTGGCTACGTCTATGTCGTGCGTGATGTTGGCTACGGCTACCCCTACTCCAGCACCGTTGAGCTAGTCTCTGGTGAAATTGGCGACGACATTGCCAACTATCTGGTGACTTCTGAGCAAACCCCTTCTGCCGTGGTGGTGGGTGTATTTGTTGGGGCCGAAGGAGTGACCGCAGCCGGGGGCTTGCTAATTCAGGTGTTGCCCAAAGCCGCCCGCGATGAAGAACTCGTTGAAAAACTAGAGTCGCGGATTGCTACTCTGGCTGGCTTTACCCCCCTCTTGCAAGCTGGCAAAACCCTCCCCGAAATGTTTGAAGAACTGTTGGGAGATATGGGTCTAGAGATTTTCCCAGAGCGGCAGTTGGTGCGCTTCCATTGTGGGTGCTCTTTCGATCGCATGTTGGGGGCATTAAAGATCTTGGGTGAAGCCGAACTGCAAGACATGATTGAAAAAGACAACGGAGCAGAGGCAACTTGTCACTTTTGCAACGAAGTTTACCGAGCCAGCAGTGACGAACTAGCACAACTCATTGTGGACTTGCAAGCTGAATCTTCAAACTGAGGCATTCTTTGTTATAGTCTGGGGACTTGCCGTTAGTGATTGTGGGTCATCTCAACCTTAAAAATTTGACGGATTTAGGTGTGAGGAGGGTAGGATGGCAACGACTGCATTTGCTTTGGGGCAGCCAGAGCCATTGCGCTACGAGTTTTTAGGTGGGCTATGACCAAAGATCGCGGAATTCCCAACCGTGGGCGAGCAACCCGGCCTTCTCAGGGGGGCAATTCAGACAAATTGCCCAAGCGACCTGTGGTTCCTCGTTCTCGTTTGCCCGTACCACCGCCAACTTACCCAGCCGTTTCTCAAAGTAACGGTGGAACTGTGGCCCCACCGCCGCGATCGCTGGAGTCAACGGTTCCTCTGCCTAACGCTGCCCCCATGACTCCTCAGCCCACAGCCTCTGCTCGTAATCGTCGTCAATGGAGTTGGACACCCACCTGGGGTTTTTGGGTGGTGCTGACCTTGCTAATTACGGGTGGGTTGGGCACTGTGTCGATCGCGTTGTTAGTGCGATCGCCTGCCTTACCCAACTGCCCTTCGATTTTCTGGCCCATGGCGTCAGCATCGATGCGGCTGTATTGCGCTCAGGTAGCTGCTAACAAGCAAACGGTTAAAGACCTACTCGAAGCAATCGACCTGGTGCATAGCCTGCCCCAAGACCACCCGCTCCGCCCCGAAATCAACCGCTCTATTGAACAGTGGGCGATGGATATCTTGAACTTGGCAGAAGGTGCGTTTAATGCGGGCAGGTTACCAGAGGCGATCGAAACAGCCCGCCAAATTCCTGATGATACGACCGCCTATGCCTCAGTCAATGAGCGGATTGAGCGTTGGCAGTCCATTTGGGATAAAGCTGAGGCAATTTATCAAAAGTCTGAGGCAGCCCTCCGTGAGCGGAAGTGGCATCAAGCCTTTACTGAAGCGGCACGGTTGCTATATATCGGCAATACCTACTGGGAAACCACCAAATATCAAGAACTCAGTGAACGCATCCGGACGGCTCGCGAAGACGGCAACAAATTGTACAAAGCTGAGGAGTTGGCTGATATTGGTGGCGTAGACAATTTAGTCAAAGCTATCCAACTGGCAGAGTCGATCGGCCCCAAGAGTTACGTTTACCAAAAAGCACAGGCAGCGATCGTCAAATTTGGGCGCAAAATGCTCGACTTGGCTCAAGAAACGCTGGATGCTCGCAATGCTAATGAAGCAATTTCGATTGCCCGCAAGATTCCGGCAAGTGCCAAGCTAGAAGCAGAAACTCAAGATTTCATTGACTTGGCAGATGCTCAAGCCCAAGCGTGGCAAGGCACAATTCCTGACTTAGAAGCCGCGATCGCCCAAGCCCAAAAGCTAACCGCCAACCGTCCTCTGTTTAAGAAAGCGCAGCAGTTGATTAATCGTTGGCAAAACGAAATTGAAGGGGTCGCCCACTTAGAACGAGCCCGTCAGTTAGCGCGCGGTGGTGAAGTTAGCGACTTAGCGGCAGCAGTAGCAGAAGCCAGCTTAGTCCTGAAAGCCAATCCCCGCTGGGACGAAGCTCAGAAAGAAATTGGTCGTTGGCGCACCCAAATTGAAACCATCGAAGACCAACCCTATCTCGATCGGGCCGAGCAATATGCTTTAGGGGGTGATCCGATTTCCTTGCAAGCAGCGGTTGACGAAGCACGGCAAATTGGCTCCGGTCGAGCCTTATCTCAGCAAGCCCAAGAAAAAATTCGCCAATGGACGCGAGAAATTCAACGCAGCGAAGATCAACCCTATCTTGATCAAGCGCGATCGCTCGCCATTAGTGGGGACTTGCCTAGTGCGATCGCTACAGCAGGGCAAATCAAACAAGGACGCGCCCTTTACGATGAAGCCCAAGAAAACATTCGCAACTGGCGGAGTCGCATCCAAGCCCAGGAAGATTGGCAAGCAGCTCAAGGTTTAGCCAACTCGGCAACTCCCGATGGACTATCAGCAGCAATTGGCAAAGCGAGCCAAATTCCGAGCGGCGATCCGCTGTACTCAGAAGCAACTGCAGCGATTGATCAATGGAGTCAGTCGCTATTAGTACTGGCTCAAAATCAAGCGAACTATGACCTGAATAGTGCAATTGCGATCGCCCAGAAGATTCCTTCGGGTACGGATGTTTACGGCATCGCTCAAGACCAAATTGCCACTTGGAGACAAGCGCTGAAGCCACCGGAACCTCCCGCGCCTAGAGCCCTCAACAACCAGCCAGATTTCAACCCACCACCGCCCTCTCCTGGTAATTAGCGCGAGTTTTGCACCACCTGCTGATAAAACGCTTCTAAAGCAGCCATAGCCGTGCGATCGCCGTAAAGCTGAGCGTGACCTTGCTGGATGCGCTGCACCATTTGCTGTCGCCAAGCAGAGTCTTGACCCAAGCGTACGGCAATCTCGATGTACTGAGTCGGGGTTGGCGCGATCGCATCCTTCACCCCCAGAACCTCTAAAATTGCGGCTGCATGTCGTCCCCGCATGAATTCGCCAGGGCAAGTCACCACGGGTAAATTACAAGCGATCGCCTCTAG
>CBIHQL010000117.1:0-9665 GCA_966211855.1 uncultured bacterium | reverse complement strand
CGCCGAGAGCTTTTGCGACTCGACCCACGGCTAGGGTATAGGCCGCCACCCGGAGGGGAAGCTGACGAAGTTGCGATTGCTGAACCACTTGATGGAAGGCTTGTACCATCAGCCCTTCCATTTCCCGGTTGACTCGCTCTTCATCCCAAAACAGATAAGACAAGCCTTGCACCCACTCTAGATAACTAACAACAACACCACCCGCATTAGCGAGAATATCAGGCAGTACCATTACGCCTCGATCTTCTAGTGCGTGGTCTGCGGCTAAGGTGACAGGCCCGTTGGCTGCTTCTGCCACAATTCGAGCTTGAATTTGCCCAACATTATCCTCAGTAATTTGGTTCTCTAACGCAGCGGGAATGAGAACATCGCAAGGTAAGGTCAGCAGTTCTTCATTAGTAACTGGGGTTGTATCTGGGAACTCAGTGAGAGGTTGGTGATGTTGTTCGAGGTGGGTGAGGAGCGCTGGAATATCAAGGCCAGCTTCTGAAAAAATACCCCCAGAACTATTAGAGACAGCGAGGATTTTAGCTCCGGCTTCATGTAACAGCACGGCAGCGGCTCGCCCAACATTCCCAAAGCCTTGGATGACAATCTGAGTACCTGCCAATAAGCGGCCTTGAGTCGCGAGAGCTTCTCGGACAGCAATCATCACGCCTCGCCCTGTTGCCATTTCGCGACCGAGTGACCCACCAATCGAGAGCGGTTTGCCTGTCACAATACCAGGGACTGCATGACCGACGTTGACCGAGTAGGTATCCATCATCCACGCCATTTCGCGGGCTGAGGTGCCCACATCGGGAGCTGGAATATCGAGAGCAGGGCCAATATCTTTGATTAATTCACTGGTATAGCGACGGGTAATGCGTTCGAGTTCGCTGACAGTATAACGACGGGGATCAAGAGCAATACCGCCTTTCGCACCGCCATAGGGAATGCCCAGTAAGGCACATTTCCAGGTCATCAGCATGGCGAGGGCAGAGACTTCTCGGAGGGTGACGGCTGGATGGTAGCGAGTCCCACCTTTGTAGGGGCCGAGCACATTGCAGTGTTGGACGCGATGACCCGCTAGAACTGTAATTTCGCCATTGTCACGCTTGATGGGAATGGAGACAGTGACAACTTTGCGAGGGTGGCTCAAGATGGCAAGGATGCCAGGATCCATCTTGAGTTCGCGAGCTGCTTGTTCTAAATAACTACAAGCTTGGTCGAGGGGACAAATGTGAGCAGGTGAAGCAGCCTCAACGGGCAGTAAGGAAGGTGAACCCATAGTGTTACTTCTCACAATCGCGGTGGCTCCGCGAACCGGGTGTCTATGCGTAGCCTAGCTTTCCTGCCGGGGATCGCTCTGGATTTTGGTAAAATTCGTTACATTTAGTCAGTTTGGTTTGAATTTTGGTATAGAAATGATTCTTGTTTGAATTTTTTTCGCTCAATTTTTTTGCAGCGATCGCTACCCTAGTTAGTAATCACAAAATTGTTGGGGCCATGTCGCGAATTGAAGAAATTTTGAATTTCTGGTTTGGCGATCCACAATCACCGACGTATGGTCGTAGCCGCAAAGTTTGGTTCTTAAAAAATCCAGAATTTGATCAAGATATTCGCGATCGCTTTTTAGCGGATTATCAGCAAGCTGCCGCTGGAGCGTTACAGCATTGGCGAGAGTCTCCAGAAGGGTGCTTGGCCTTGGTATTACTGCTCGATCAGTTTCCGCGCAATATGTTTCGGGGCGATCGCCGTGCCTTTGCCACCGATGCCCAAGCGCTAGAAGTGGCGGAGTTTGCGATCGCTCAAGATGTTGACCAGGTGCTGTTGCCGATCCAGCGAGCTTTTATTTATTTACCGCTAGAACATAGTGAGAAGATCGAATCTCAGCGGTTGTCTGTAGAGCTATTTCGCCAACTGAGCGACGATCCAGAAACTGCCGATATGTTTTCCTATGCAGTGCGGCATAAAGACGTTATTGAGCGGTTTGGACGCTTTCCACATCGCAATCAAATTTTGGGTCGTGCCAGTACACCAGAAGAATTAGAATTTTTGCAACAACCGGGTTCTTCGTTTTAGAGCACCCTGAGCGAGGATCGTCATGTCTACGCCTTCTCCGCCTTATGGTTCTTCTGCCCAGCCACCGTCTGAGCAGTTACAAGGGGTGGTAGAACGGCTGACGTATTACTCAGAAGAGTCGGGCTATACGGTGGCTCGTTTCCAAGCACCTCGAACGCGGGAACTGGTGACGATTGTAGGCAGCTTCTCTAGTATTCAAGCGGGGCAAACACTGCAATTACAGGGGTTTTGGCGTGATCACCCCAAGTTTGGCCCTCAGTTTCAAGTTTTGAACTACCGCGAAACCAAGCCCGCAACTTTGACAGGCATTGAGAAATATTTGGGCAGTGGTTTGATCAAAGGGGTTGGCCCCGTGACAGCAAAGCGGATTGTGGCTCACTTTGGCCTCGAAACACTAGATATCATCGAAAACCATTGCGATCGCTTGAGTGAAGTGCCGGGAATTGCCCAAAAACGGGTGCGTATGATTCAGGCTGCTTGGGCCGCCCAGAAAGCGATCAAAGAGGTGATGCTGTTTCTACAAAGTCATGGCATTTCTACCACTTACGCTGTCAAAATTTACAAGCAATATGGAGACAATGCGATCGCTGTTGTGAGCCAGAACCCTTATCAACTCGCCGTTGATGTCTATGGTATTGGGTTTATCACCGCTGATGCGATCGCCCGTAGTTTAGGCATTGCTCCCGATTCTGAGTTTCGCTATCGCAGTGGCATTGTGCATGTGCTCTCTGAAGCGAGTGAAGCGGGTCATTGTTTCTTACCTGAAGCTGAGTTGGTAGAACAGTCGGTTGAGCGCTTAAGCCTAGAAAATCATCAACCTGAGCCTGAACAAATTGCTAAAACCCTAGAAGAGATGGCGCGAGAAGGGCAGATTGTGGTGGAGAACGGTCTAGAGGAATTGCAAGGACAGCGCATTTGCTACAAACCTCAGTTCTTTCAAGCCGAAAATCATTTAGCTGATCGCCTCCAGCAACTCTTACAGCAACCCGTAACGGTTGATTTAGAGAGGGTGCAGGCTTGGGTTGATCGGTTCACAGCCAAGACGGGGTTGGCCTTATCGGCTCAGCAACGACAAGCGGTAGAAATGGCAGCGAGTCAGCGAATTTTGGTGTTGACTGGGGGGCCAGGGTGCGGCAAGACGTTTACGACTCGGACGATTGTGGCGCTATGGAAAGCAATGGGCAAGGCGATCGCGCTGGCTGCTCCGACTGGGCGTGCGGCTCAACGGTTGAGCGAGATGACGGGTCAGGAAGCCAAAACCCTACACCGTTTGCTAGAGTTTGACCCCAAGAATTTCAGCTTCAAGCGTGACATCCAAAACCCGCTAGAGGCGCAAGCAGTGGTGGTGGATGAAGCGTCAATGCTCGATTTATTTCTGGCGAACTCTTTGATCAAAGCCATTCCGCTCGATGCCCAGCTTTTGTTGGTTGGAGATACCGATCAGTTACCCAGCGTTGGGCCGGGAAACATCCTGCAAGATTTGATTCGCTCAGGTCAGGTGCCGGTGATTCGGTTGATAGAGGTATTTCGGCAAGCCCAAGCCAGCCAGATTGTCCGCAATGCCCATCAAATCAATCAAGGACAATTACCCAGTTTAGAACCCGTATCGGCAACGCCTGTCTCTGACTGTCTATGGTTAGGAGCACCAGAGCCAGAAGCCGGTGTGCAGGGCATCCGTGATGTCGTTGAGCATTTGATTCCGCAATTGGGGTTTGTGGCTGCTCAAGATGTGCAAGTGTTGTGCCCGATGACGCGAGGTGATGTGGGCACCCGACATCTCAATGCTGTGTTGCAGCAATTGATTAACCCACCCCACGAAACGAAGCCGCAACTCCAACGGGGCGGTATGACCCTAAGAGTTGGCGATCGCGTGATTCAGCAGGTCAACAACTACGACCAAGAAGTCTTCAATGGCGACCTCGGCGTGATTGCAGCGATCGATTTAGAAGAAGTGGAAGTGACGGTGCAATTTGGCGATCGCTTGATTTGCTACGATGCCGCTGACTTAAATGAAATTACCTTAGCCTGGGCAGTGACCGTGCATAAGTCTCAGGGCAGTGAGTACCCAGTCGTCATTTTGCCCTTGTATACCCAACATTATTTGATGCTCAGCCGTAACCTGCTCTATACCGGGTTGACCCGCGCCCGACAATTGGCAATTTTGGTTGGGCCGAAAAAAGCGATCGCCCTGGCTGTACGGCAAATTAAAGATCATGAGCGGTATACCTCGCTATCGCACCGTTTACAGCGCAGGATACGATAAAGATAAATCCTGACCTAGATTTTCTACACTAGGAGTTTATTCGTAAGAGCAATTTGAAATTCGGGCAAGCTTCCTTTTCTTATGATTGAAATTTTGGCTGCACTATCTGCTTCTGCAGCGGCAGGAATGCGAATTGCTTTGCCCCTGTTGGTCATTGGTTTATTGCAAGGTGGCGAGCTGTGGTCACGCATTCCACTTTTGTCGCGGGTTCCTCCGTCTTTAGCGATTGGGGTGTTGGTCAGTTGGTCTTTGTTAGAGTTGTTTATTTCTAAGCGTCGCCTGGGCCAGCGGATTCTTCAAATTGTGCAGTTAGTTTTTAGCCCGATCGTGGGGGCGATCATGGGTATGGCTGTTGCCCAGTTTGCCGAGTTTCCCCTGTGGCTGGTGTGGCTAGTGGGCGGCGTGGGTGGGCTGTTGGCCTTGGTACTGCAATTAGTCCAAGTCGGTTGGTTCTACCGCTTGCAAGGGCTACCTGTGTGGATGCTCTTCCTGCAAGATAGTTTGTGTGTAATCTTAGTCTTCTTTGCCTTTGATGCCCCCCGTCAAGGCGGTTTAATTGCCCTCATTCTCTTATGGTTGGCAATTCGCAGCTCGAAGGAGTGGCGTCGCTGGTACGCAGGTCAAGCAAAACCAGGCGATCGCCGCAACCCTCGCCGAGGCAAAAGTGAGCCTGATTAGTCCCTTAGTCGAGCCGCTAACGATTGAGGGTGAGTTCTACCATGCAAGCTCACCCTGCTCTGCAAACGTTATAACAGACCCACTAAATGTAAGGGGCCGCGACCACTAATCAGCTCTAGCAGCAAGGCTAGGAACCCTAACATCGCCAACCGACCATTCCAGACTTCGGCAGCGGTGGTCATGCCCCATTCCCAACGTTCTTGAGGGTACATTCGCACCTTTTTCTTCATTTGGGTGATTTCAGACAAAGCCACAGGGGGCGCATCTAATGCCTCAATCACAAGGTCGGCGAGGTCTGCAATAAAGACAGGATTTGTATCCAGAGCTGGCACTCGTTGAAAGTGATGAATTCCTGACTCTTCAGCGAGTTCACGGTATTCAATATCAATTTCTTGCAGCGTTTCGATGTGCTCAGAGACAAAGCTGATGGGCACAACCACCAAATCTTGTACCCCCTGAGCGCCTAGCTCTTGAATAGCATCTTCGGTGTAAGGCTTCAGCCACTCGACAGGGCCAACCCGGCTTTGATAGGCCAAGGTGTGAGGGTTGGGGCGATTGAGGGTTTGCATGATCAAGTCAGTGCATTCCTCAATTTCTTTTTGATAGGGGTCGCCAGCTTCCTCAACGTAGCTCAAAGGCACCCCGTGAGCGCTGAAGAAGATATGAACTTGATCGGGGTTGGGAAACTTGTCTAGCTCTTGGGCGATCAGTTGAGCCATTGCCTGGAGGTAGCCGGGCCGTTGATACCAAGAAGGGACTGTGGTGTAGTTAATTGAGCCTAGTGCCGGATCTTCTTGCCAGATTTTGTCAAGAAGGCGAAAGCTAGAGCCGCTGGTGCTAATCGAAAACTGAGGGTAAAGGGGCAGAATTACGAGGTTGTCGATCTGGTCGCGTTTGATGCGGGCGATCGCCTCTTCGGTGTAGGGATGCCAATAGCGCATACCAATGTAGACCGAAGCTTCTCGTCCTTTCTGTTGCAGTTGCTCTTGTAGAGCTTGAGCTTGGGCTTCTGTAATGCGCCGCAATGGCGAACCACCCCCAATTTGGCGATAGTTTTCCTGAGATTTTTTCTCACGACTGGTCGCAATGAACCAAGCCAGGGGTTTCTGCAACCACGGGAACGGCAGACGAATGATTTCTGGGTCAGAGAACAGATTGAACAGGAAGGGACGAACATCCTCAAGCTGATCCGGTCCACCCAGATTCAGTAATAGAACTCCAGTACGACCCATAGTGGTCACGCTTCCCCTACCCTCTGATGTTTGCTACTGATTTTAACAATGAATTCTCTCGATCCGTTAAGACTCACAACGGTGAGTTTCCGACTTTAATAATTAATGTGCAGATTTCAAGTTTTTAAAAGAATAACGACTTGTGTTAAGTATAAGTTTGCCATGACGGACGCCAATTCATCACTGGATGCGAAAATTTCTCAAGTTAATCAACGCCTGAAAGCAGCTCGCTTGGGGTTGCAAATTGAGCGACGCGGTGAGCTACTTAACTTGCGGGGAACGTTGCCTCCCAAGCCGGGAAGTGCTCGGCTGCGGCCCTATCAGCAACGCTTGAGTTTGGGGCTACCAGCGACGACGGCAGGTTTAAAGCAGGCCGAACAAGAAGCAAAGGTGATTGCGGCACAGTTAATTCAAAAAAACTTTGACTGGCGCAACTATGTTAATTTACCGGGCTGGGGACGGCTACAGACCTTAGCGTTACCCGATCAAATTCAAGCTTTTGAACAACAGTTTTTAGGTCAACCAGAGCGCGTCAAAAAGCTGGCTTCGACGAAAACAACTTGGAGTTCTGCCTACGCACCTTATTTACGCAAGTTGCAGGCGATCGCTGAGTCACACCCCAGTTGGACACTACCAGAAGCGATTTACGCAACGGTGCAAGCAACCGCAGAACATACACGCAGTCGGCAAATTTGTTGTACGGCCCTAGCTGCCTTTGCCGAATTTTTGAACGTGGAGTTGCCAACCGACTTAAAGGAGTTTTGGGGTGGGTACAGCCCCAGCCAAACTCAAGCGCGAGAATTGCCCTCTGACGAGTTGATTGTGAAAGCGTTTGAGCAGATCCCGAATCCGGCTTGGCGCTTTGTCTATGGCATTATGGCGACCTATGGCTTGCGGAACCATGAAGTCTTTTTTTGTGACTATGCCAATCTTTTGCAAGGTGACTCAGAAGCGAGTATCCGTGTGTTGCCAACCACGAAGACCGGAAGCCATGAAGTGTGGCCTTTTTTCCCAGAATGGGTAGAACAATTTGATTTACGAAATGTCTGCTTGCCTGCGGTGACCACAGACCTGCAACGAACGACACTACAACGGATCGGTCAACAAGTGACAGGGCAGTTTCGCCGCTATGGGTTGCCTTTCTCGCCTTACGATTTGCGCCATGCCTGGGCAGTCCGAACGATTCACTTTGGCTTGCCGGATGCTGTAGCTGCCCGCATGATGGGCCACTCGATCGCCGTTCATACCCGCACGTACCATCAATGGATGACTCGTCGCGATCAACAACAAGCGGTGGCTGCTGCCCTCAGCCGTAATGCCATCAAAGCCCCGTTGCGATCGCCCGAAAATTGAGCCATAGGGGTAGGGGCGAAGCATTTGCGGCAAAGATTAATGCTCTAGTCGGGAAACCGTAGCGCAAATGCTTCGCCCTTACACATCATCATGTCCTTGCAAATGCTTCGCCCTTACAACACCATGCTGATCTGTATACAAAGATCTTTAGGTCGTGTATTCAGCGTTGATTTTGACGTAATCGTAGCTGAGGTCGCAGCCCCAAGCGGTTCCAGAGCCATGCCCTGCGCCTAGGTTGACGGAGATAGTGACGACATTAGCAGCTTGGCTTTCACTGGTATTCATACGGGGGAAGGCAACAGGTTCACCATTTTTGATAATCATGAGTTCGTTGCTGCTCTCGGTACTTACCAATTCTGGCAGCGGCCCACTTTGCGCAGAAGCTTTGAGGTAGGCACTGGCAGCGGCGCGATCGAAGTTGAGGGGTTGACCATGATCCATCAATAGGAAATCGCCTAGCTTGATTTGCAGATTCTCTTGATCAAACGATACGCCTGCCCTTCCCGCAGCAGCAGCAATTCGACCCCAATTTGGGTCATGACCGAAGATTGCCGACTTCACTAACGAAGACCCCGCGATCGTGCGGGCGACTTGACGAGCAGCGGCATCATCAGGGGCACCAGAAACTTGCACTTCGATCAGGCAGGTGGCACCCTCACCATCCCGAGCGATCGCCTTGGCTAGATAACGGCAAACTTCGGTGAGCATTGCTTCTAGCTTTTCGGCATCTGGCCCCATTTCGGTAATGGCGGGGGTACGAGATGCCCCATTGGCTAGGGCTAACAGCGTGTCATTCGTGCTGGTGTCGCCATCGACGGTGATCTGGTTAAAGCTGCGATCGGTGGCTCGGCTGAGCATGTCTTGCCAGAGGTGAGGAGAGACAGCAGCATCGCAGGTGATAAACCCTAGCATGGTTGCCATGTTGGGGTGGATCATCCCAGAGCCTTTAGCAATGCCACCAATGCGGACGGGGCGACCCTGCAAGGTAGTTTCCAGGGCGATCGCTTTGGTCACTAAATCAGTCGTGACGATCGCTTGTGCGGCTTGATCAGAGCCTTGGTCAGAAGCGGCGGCAACCAAGTGAGGAATGCCTGCTTTTAAGGCATCCATGCGAATCCGCTGACCGATGACTCCGGTAGAGGCTAGCAAAATGGAATCTGGAGAAATATTGAGTTCGTGAGCGAGTTGTTGGGCACTCTCAATGGCATCAATCCAGCCTTGAGACCCTGTACCCGCATTGGCTTGACCTGCATTACACAGGATGGCTCGCGCACTCGCTTTGGCTTGCAGACGTTGACGACAGTAATCGACGCAGGCCGCACGGACTTGACTGGTTGTGAAAACTCCTGCCGCGATCGCTTCGACATCCGAAACAATTAAGGCTAAATCTGGCAACCCTGATGGTTTTAATCCTGCTGCAATTCCTGCTGCTCGATAGCCTCTAGGTGCTGTGATGCCACCCGGAACTTTCTGCCAGTCTGCCATACGTCCGTCCTCCCGCAAGCCTTGCTCATGCCTGAGAGGCGATTATATCAAGCTCTTGGGTCAACTCTACAAACAAGAAAAAGGGAGAGCCTATAACGACTCTCCCCGCCATCAGGGTGCATCTACTTATCACATTATGCCACTGAAGGGGTGAGGGGTAACACCCCTCATGAAAAGTTCATGGACAAAAAAACACTAAGAAGCTGTCATAGAGTTGTGAGCTTCTTAGTGGTGTGAGTTTGGGCGATTAAGCGTTTAGCTTTTGGGCAAGGAGTTGGTTGGTGAGTTTGGGGTTTGCCCGACCACTCGTTTTCTTGAGCACTTGACCGACAAAGAAGCCCAGAAGCTTGGTTTTACCGTTGCGGTACTGCTCTAGCTCTTTGGGGTTAGCAGCCATCACCTCATCAATAATGGCGGCGATTGCATCTGCATCAGAAATTTGCGCTAACCCTTTGGCTTCTACCATTTGCGCAGGAGAACCACCATTAGCTAGCAGTTCTGGCAGCAGTTCTTTCCCGGCGTTGTTGCTGATCGTGTCATTTTCGATCAGCTTCACCAGTTCGGCTAAAGCTTCGGGCTTGAGGGCAATA
>CBIHQL010000116.1:0-9711 GCA_966211855.1 uncultured bacterium | reverse complement strand
AATGCGCTGGTGTCAATCCCTAATTCATTCATCCAACGGTGTGTACCGATTTGAATCCAGTGGTGCTCTTGCGGAGATGCTTCGCGAACAGAAACATAACCTTGAACCCCGCTGCCAGCGATCGCTTCAAACTCTTGTACATTCGCCAACTCAGCCCCCTGAGACTGAGCGTATTGCACGACTGCCTCAGCTAGAGGGTGTTCAGAATTGCGTTCAACGGATGCGGCTAAACGTAATAGTTTGAGTTCATTCCCGTTAGCAGTTCCATTCACCGTGACGTAATCTGTGACGGTGGGTTTGCCCTGGGTAATCGTGCCTGTTTTATCCAGGACAATCGTTTGTAGTTTATGTGCTAACTCCAAGCTCTCTGCACCTTTGATTAAAATGCCATTTTCTGCACCTTTTCCAGTGCCGACCATGATAGAAGTTGGCGTTGCTAAACCAAGCGCACAGGGACAGGCAATAATCAGCACCCCAACCGTGGTAATCAGTGCCATCGTCACATTTCCCATGATGTTGAACCAGAGGATGAAAGTGAGAATGGCGATCGCAATCACCGCAGGCACAAACCATCCCGTCACTTGATCGGCAAGGCGTTGAATCGGCGCTTTCGAGCCTTGAGCTTGCTGCACCAGCTTAACGATTTGAGCGAGAAATGTATCTTTCCCGACTCGTGTGGCTCGGAACTGAAAGCTGCCTGTTTTGTTGATTGTGGCTCCAATCACTTGATCGCCGGGATGTTTTTTTACAGGCACACTTTCACCCGTCACCATCGCCTCATCAATCGTGGAGGAACCTTCTACAATTTCACCATCCACCGGAATTTTCTCACCGTGGCGAACGAGGATGATATCTCCCAGAACTACTTCTGCGATCGCAACATCCATCTCTCGACCATTGCGAATGACTCGGGCTGTCTTGGCTTGCAACCCCATCAGTTTACGAATCGCTTCTGAGGTTTGTCCTTTGGCGCGATTTTCTAGCAATCGTCCGAGTAGAAGCAGGGCAATGATGACTGCTGCCGCCTCAAAGTAAACATCCGGTCGCAGCCCCTGAGCCATAAACCACTGGGGATTTAAGGTAGGGAAGAGAGAATACAGATAGGCGGTGCCTGTTCCTACTGCAACTAGAGTATCCATCGTGGCAGTATGGCGCTTCAAGGCTTTCCAGGCGTTAATAAAGAACCCACTACCTGCCCAAACGAGAACTGGAGCCGTCAGCACAAGTTGAGACCAGGGATCGTGTAGCCACATGGGAATGAAGGGAATCGGTAAACCCGTCATCATAGGCAGCGAACCAATCACCAGGATTGCACTGATTACACCACTGACCCACACGCGACGGGTTAGTTTTCGGGTCTCAGCCTGACGTTCTCGCCGTTCCGCATCATCTTCAGGAGCCAGCACATCATCTTGCATGGGGAGAGCCGAATAACCGGCTTCATCCACTGCTGATTGGATTGCAGCAACATCTGTTTTACTGGGGTCGTAAGAGACTGCGGCTTGTTCTGCCCCAAAGTTGACGCTGCATGCTTCTACACCAGGAACCGAACGAATTGCCTCCTCAATATTGTTGGCGCAGGAGGCACAACTCATTCCTCTTAGTTTTAAGGTTGTGTTTTCCATATCATCCTCCTATGCAACCGTGTAGCCAGCATCGACAATGGCTTGTTTGATGCTTCGTGCTGTGGCTTGCGTTTCGACGTTGACCTGTTTTGTTTTGGTATCCGTTTGAACTCTAGCCGCAGGATCGATCGCTCGAATGGCTTTCGTAATCGTGTCACTGCAAGCTGAGCAAGCCATATTGGGAACGGTGAGTTGAAGAGTCATGATGTCAATCTCCGAATTTGCTATGACTCCATGTTGGAGTGTCCAGCTTACTGGAGAGTCAAGGGGGCACTGTAATTTTGGCTCGTTATGGGCGATCGCCAAAGCGAACCAATCTCGCGATTGCTGCAGCTTCAATCTACTCAGGCAATGGGCTCAGTGAACCAAGACTTTGCACGACCTCAGCCGAGAGAGTGCCGAACATGAGTATCTAATTTGTTGCGAGTGAGTGTTACTACCGCTTGAACTAATCGTTCTGGATCAAGAGGTTTTGTGATGTGACGTTGAAACCCGCTGCTGATGGCCCGTTGCTGATCGGCCTCTCTGGCATAGGCGGTCAGGGCGATCGCCGGAATTTGACCTCCTTGCATCGGAGACAATGCGCGTACCTGTTGAATGAGCGTATAGCCATCAATTTCGGGCATTGCGATATCACTCACTAATACGGTCGGTTGAAAGGCTGGTAAATTTGCCAGCACTTCTGACGCAGAGGCAACTGTTAAAACGTCTGCGCCATATTCGGTGAGTAATGCGGTTAACAACTCACGGGCATCGGGTTCATCATCGATCGCCAGCACGCGAATTCCTGTCAGGTCAAGCTCATGTTGTGGGTATTCATGTAGCGATCGGACTTCTGGCGTGATATTGAGTAGGGGTAACCGCACGGTAAACGTTGCGCCTAAGCCTTCCCCTAGACTGCTAGCGGTGATAGTGCCGCCGTGGGCCTCAACCAATTGACGAACGATCGCCAAGCCTAGTCCGAGGCCGCCATACTTACGGGTAATCGAAGCGTCTTCCTGTTGGAAGGATTCAAAGAGGTGGGGCAGAAAGTCTGGGCTGATACCTTTGCCAGTATCTCTGACGATGATGTGAGCCTCAGTGCCGACTTGGTGCAATTGAATGTCTACATATCCATCACGAGGTGTGAACTTAATGGCATTGGAGAGCAGGTTCCAGACAATCTGCTGCAGCCGAGCCATATCTCCGAGGACTTGTCCCACGTTAGGTAAGACGGAGCGCAGTGAAATGGATTTAGCCACAGCAGCGGTGCTAACGGTGTCAAGCGCGGCCTCAATGGCAGCAGATAGATTGACGACCGTCATATTCAGGCTCAGCTTACCGCGCAAAATTTTAGCGACATCTAGCAGGTCATCAATCAGCTCTGTCTGTAGTCTGGCGTTGCGCTCGATGGTGGCGAGGGCTGCGGTGGTTTTAGCGGCGTCTAGTTTGCCCGACTGTAAGAGCTTAGTCCAACCCAAGATCGGGTTTAAGGGCGATCGCAATTCGTGAGAAAGTACGGCTAGAAACTCATCTTTGATCCGGTTTGCCCGTTCAGCCTCTGTTCTGGCAGCTTGTTCGCGCTGGAGGAGTTCTTCGCGCTCGGCCTCTGCCCGTTTCTTCTCAGTAATATCAAGTACCGTTCCGATAAAGCGAATTACTTCTCCGGCTGGGTTGAAAAAGGCTTTACCCTTGGCAGCGACCCATCGCTCAATGCCGTCTTCAAGACCCAGCGTGCGGTATTCAATGTCGTACTCACCGCCGCCCTCCGGGTCGAAGGATTGCAGCACTACTTGATGGGTGCGATCGCGATCATCAGGATGCAGGCCCGATAGAAAAATGTCGTAGTCAACTTTGGCAGTAGGTGACAGACCAAACACTGCTTTGCACCGCTCATCCCATTTCAAAATGCCCGTCTTCGGATCTAAGTCCCAAGTGCCTAATTGGGCTGACTCAATGGCGATGCGGAAGCGGTCTTCACTCTGGAGCAATGCTTCCTCGGCAAGTTTGCGCTCGGTGATATCTTTGAAGAGGACAGCCACTTTTCGTTCACTGGGAAGCCCAATGCGATAGGCATAGAGGTCATACCACCGCTGTAGCGCTTCTGCGGCATTTTCAAAGCGGATAGGTTCACCTGTTAGGGCCACGTTGCCGTAGATCTCAAACCAGTCGTCTTCGTGGTGCGGAATCAGTTCGCGCATCCGCTTGCCCTGGACATTATACAGCCCGCACTGCCGCTCGAAAGCCGGGTTGGTTTCTAAAAAGATGTAATCGACGGGTTGACCGTTCTGATCAAAGATCATTTCGATGACGCAGAAGCCTTCGTCCATCGATTCAAACAAGGTGCGATAACGCTCTTCAGAGAACCACAATGCCTCCTCAACTTTTCTGCGTTCGGTAATATCGGCTAGGGCACCCGGAAAAGCGATCGCCTTGCCATTCGCATCATATTCGACTTGTCCCCGTGCAATCACACAGCGTTCTTCACCATTAGCATTGAGGACACGGTACTCTTCGGTGTAGTTTTCTCCGGTTGCGATCGCCTGTTCGATTTTGACAATAATGCGAGGGCGATCGTCGGGATGAATGCCCTCTATAATGTCTTCCAAGGGAACCCCTGTGGCTGCTTCCTCAGGATCAACGCCGAATAGGTAGGCAAAGTTGCGATCGGCGATGAACACATCCTCCGCAATATTCCAGTGCCAGGTATAAATTGACCCTGCCGTCAAAGCGGCCTCTAGCTGAATATGGGCCTCTTGCAGTGCTAGTTCTGCTTGTTTGCGATCGTGAATGTTGACCACAGAGCCGATATAGCCTTGGAACTCTCCATCTAGCCCAATCCAGGGTGTAGCCGCATCGATCGCCCAGCAATATTCACCATCTTGGCGGCGTAACCGATACTCTAGCTGAAATGCCGTTTGATGCTCGATGGCCTTCAGAAATTCAGTTTTAGCAAATTCGCGGTCGTCAGGATGCACAGCATCGAGCCAACCAAATCCTAATGCGGTTGCTTCGGTTTGCCCCGTGAATTTATACCAGCGCTGGTTGAGATAGGTGCAGTACCCTGTAGCATCCGCCACCCAAATCTTCATGGGGGTGTTGTCTGCCATCTGACGAAATCGCTCTTCACTAGCGCGCAAGTTGGCTTCTATCTGCTTGCGTTCTGAAATATCCATATCAACCCCGGTCATAGTCATAGGCTGACCGTTGGTGTCGTAGAACACTCGCCCTAATCCCAATGCCCAACGCACTGTTCCATCTGGCTTGATGAAGCGAAACTCAATGTTGTAGTCTTCTCGGTCATAAACGGCACGATGAATGGCTTGCTCAACCCAGGGCAAATCATCGGGATGAATCATGGCCCTGGCAGTTTCATAACGCCCATCAAAGCTGCCGGGAGCCATATCAAATAAGCGCTCTAGACTGGTAGACCAATGCACTTTGCCAGTTTGAATATCCAAATCCCAGCTACCTAGATGAGCCGCTTCCATGGCTAGCTCCAGGCGTTTCTGACTTTGTTGCAAGGCGAACTCAGTTTGCTGGCGGTTGGCGATCTCGTTTAACAGTGTGGCTTCTAGCTGCTTTTGGTTATCAATATTGGTAATTGTGCCAATCCAGCCTGTGATGTGGCCTCCAGCGTCTCGCGTGGGTACGGCGCGACAAATAAACCACTGATACTCGCCATCCCAGCGGCGAAAACGGCACTCCGTCTCAAAGGGCTCTCCCGTTGCGATCGCACTGCGCCATAGCTTCAAAGCAGGATCTCGCTCATCGGGGTGAACGGCCTTCGCTGTGGAGGGCCCGCCAACAGACTCCGCCTCACTCATGCCAGTGTATTCGTACCAGCGTTGATTGCGGTAGTTGAGAACTCCGTTAGCGTCGGCAGTCCAAATCATTTGGGGCATCGCTTCGGCTAATTCGCAGTAGCGTTGCTGACTAGCTTTGAGGGCAACTGCATCTTGATGGCGCTTGGTGATATCTAGGAACGCGCCAATCACACCTCGAATTTGATTTTGGTCACTCCGCAGAGGCGTTGCGTAGCACAGCAGTTGGCGCAAGGTGCCATCGGGCAGCAGAATGTCAAATTCCACATCATGCACTGATTTATTCAATCGGCTAGCCATCTGCATCGGCAGCTCTTCGGCGGCGATTTCTACTCCATGCCGAAAGGTGCGATAGGTCGGTTGTTGAAAAGCGGGCGCACTCTTCGAGATATTCTCTTCAGCGGTGACCCCCAGCAACTGTCGCAGGTAGGCGTTGCTATGCATTTGAGTACAGGCAGGATCAGTTGCGATCGCCACCCCCACTGGCAAGATATCTACCAGGGTTTGCAGTTCGGCAACCCGGTCGGTCAATTCCTGATTGAGCTGTTGCAGCGTTTCGATCGTCTGATTCTGGTGCTGTTGGCGTTCTTGACGAAGTTGCGCGGCAGCGATCGCGCTTTCCATCGCCCGACACAAATCGTTGGAAGTTAATCGATCCTTGACTAAATAATCTGCTGCACCATTTCTAAAGGCTTGCACAGCACTCTCTGTATCTTCATCATCAACTACCACAATGGGTGGGCAGCGATCGCCTATCTGTTCCTTTAGCTGGCGCAATAATGCACTGCTGTTAGAGTTGGCATGAGGCTCTAAGAGAATGCCATCAATTTGCTGTGCTTCAGTCAGGAGAAATTCCAGCGCATTGTATTTCTTTGAGAGAATTTCGTAGATCACGCGCCTATCGTGTTGTAATTGCTGCCCGTAATCGATAACACCGTCACTGGGGTCAGCAATGACAAGAACGGTTCGGTGTAGTGACATATTGAGAATCCAATGTGTGAAGCGAGAGGAGAAAAACGACGGAACCCGAAGCTTTTTTTGTAACCGTTGCCCAATCTTAGCAGTTTACTTTAAGTAGGGATATTATCTCGCATCTTTTGAGCCGACAGAACAAGCTAAAAGTGAGTCAGGGTGGGCGTTGAGCAGTTTTCAGTAAATTGTGAAGAGCGTTAGAAAGCTAAATAAATTCGCTCTAACAGTTCGCATTTTGCGACTAAGATACCGAGCTATTTTTAGTTTTTGATAGAATAAAAGGGATATGTTGTTGTACGAATCTTTAGCAACAAAGAAGAGGTAATGCGAAATATAATTCTGATGGATTTAGCTCAATTTAATCTATATAGGTAGACAGCAAAAGAGACCTTTCGTAGAGTGCTAAATAGCTTTTGAGAAAAGACATCCATTAATTTCTTTAAGCACCCAGAAGAACAAGTTCTACGGTGATAATCAACTCTATGACAGCCCTAAGTCGGATGTGAAGATCAGTCGTACCTGAATGCCTGCTCAAATGTGAGGCGCTGTTGATGTGCCTCTAACTCGAACAGATACTTCACTGCCGCAAACGATTGGCCCAACCTCAAGAACTTGTGAATAAATGAATACCTTTTCTCGACTGATATGCAAAGGTGCCAGCGAGCCTACTTTGAGTAGGGATTAGACCTGACTTCTGATGCTGACGGTAGTCAATCGAAAGGTTCTTAGGCTTAAGGCGCACTCAAAATATAGCTATATAGCTATGCTTTCAAGGTTAAAAGAATTTGATGATCGATCGAGGTCTTGAATTGTGTGGATGGGCAGCCCTTTAATGCTCAGATCGAGCAAGCTCTAGCGAACTTCGCCCCAAAAGCTGCTGCCCAATTGCACAGCGCGATCGCTGAGGGTGCGCTCTAAACCTTATTCCTCTAAGCGACGTTCTGCAAATCTGAGTTTAGCTGATCGCGATCGCGGGTTTGCTTCTAGTTCATCTTCTTGGGGCAAAATTGGTTTTTTGGTGATCACTTTCAATAGCGGTGAATTGCGTAAGCTGTGTTTTACCATGCGGTCTTCTAAACTGTGGAAGCTGATGATCCCGATCCGGCCTCCAGGCTTGAGCCATTGGGGTGCAGTTTCTAACAAGGTTTCCAATACTTTCAGTTCTTGATTCACCGCGATTCGTAACCCTTGGAATGCACGAGTTGCGGGGTGAATGCGACCATAACGGTAAGCACGAGGCACACAACGAGCGATCGCTTCGGCTAACTCGGTGGTAGTTTCAAAAGGGCGTTGTTCGACAATGTTGCGGGCAATCCGGCGGGAGAGACGTTCTTCGCCATAGTGATAAAAAATGTCTGCCAGCTCAGTTTCGTCCCAGGTGTTGATGATCTCAGCAGCGGTCAAGTCTTGCCGTTGATCCATCCGCATGTCGAGGGCAGCTTCGTGGCGAAAACTAAACCCCCGCTCCGGGATGTCAAATTGGGCTGAACTCACACCCAAGTCGGCAATGATCCCATCAAATTTTTGGTCACCTGGGTTGTAATCAGAAAAGTTACCCCGCCAAAACTGCACGCGATCGCCAAACTCAACTAATTTTGCTTGCGCTGCTGCGATCGCCTGTTCTTGTTTAACCACCGCGGTGACTGGGACATGGGGGGGTGATTATAAAAACCAGCGACTGTGCCCCCCACCCCCAACCGTAGCATCGAGGTAGTGCCCCCCCGCCCGGACTTCTAGACCTGCGATTAACTCTCGAGCCAGCACCGAGATGTGGACAAAAGCAGGCGTTTCAGGCGAGGTAAGCAGTTCTTGAGAATCGGAGGTCATGCTGATTTTTGGCTGTGAATACCTCGATCATACCGAGTTGGTTACGCGAGGCTGTACCAAATTGCGATCGCTCCTCACCCAGCCACTCAATCGAGTTTTCTTGATGGCAGATGTTCGGGAAATCAATGCAGGTCTAGGTTCAGCTCCACCAACTTTGGGTGCCGCAACTCCCTATAATTAATAAAGTGCAACAAATTAACTGCATACCAACCGTGCCGATCCGCCATGATTAGTGATGAGATTGAGCTGTAAGGCCACAACCTCACTACTACAAGCAACCACTGATAGGTGCGGCTGCGAAACGATGTAAAGGGGAGACTGCTCAGCGATGGCGAAAATTGAAACCCGCACAGAACCCATGATTCTAAACATGGGCCCTCACCACCCCTCCATGCATGGTGTGTTGAGGCTGGTTGTCACCCTGGACGGGGAAGATGTGGTGGACTGCGAGCCAGTCATTGGCTACCTGCACCGAGGCATGGAAAAAATTGCCGAAAACCGCACCAATATTATGTACGTCCCCTACGTTAGCCGTTGGGACTACGCTGCGGGGATGTTTAACGAAGCGGTCACTGTTAATGCACCCGAAAAACTAGCTGGAATCTCAGTGCCCAAGCGCGCCAGCTACATTCGCGTGATTATGCTAGAACTCAACCGCATCGCCAACCACTTGCTCTGGCTTGGCCCCTTCTTGGCTGACGTGGGTGCGCAAACTCCCTTCTTCTACATCTTCCGAGAACGGGAAATGATTTACGACCTCTGGGAAGCTGCTACAGGCTACCGGATGGTCAACAACAACTACTTCCGCATTGGTGGGGTTGCTGCTGACTTGCCTTACGGTTGGGTTGATAAGTGCGCTGACTTCTGCGACTACTTCTTGCCCAAAGTCGATGAGTATGAGCGCCTGATCACCGATAACCCCATCTTCCGCCGCCGGGTAGAAGGTCTGGGAACAGTCAGCCGTCAAGAAGCGATTAACTGGGGCTTGTCTGGCCCCATGCTGCGGGCTTCTGGCGTCAAGTGGGATTTACGCAAAGTTGACCACTACGAATGCTACGACGACTTCGACTGGGATGTGCAGTGGGAAACCGCTGGCGATTGCTTTGCCCGATACTTAGTGCGGATTCGGGAGATGCGCGAATCGGTCAAGATTATCCGTCAAGCGATCGCAGGTTTACCGGGTGGCCCTTACGAAAACCTCGAAGCCAAACGGATGGCGGCAGGGCCAAAGTCGGAGTGGAATGAATTTGACTATCAGTTCATTGGCAAGAAGATTGCTCCCACATTCAAAATCCCCGCTGGTGAACACTATGTCCGTGTCGAAAGCGGTAAAGGGGAACTCGGCATTTACATCATGGGCGATGATAGTGTCTTCCCTTGGCGCTGGAAAATTCGGGCTGCTGATTTCAACAACCTGCAAATTTTGCCCCATATTCTCAAAGGGGTTAAGGTTGCTGACATTGTGGCAATTCTCGGTAGCATCG
>CBIHQL010000115.1:0-9717 GCA_966211855.1 uncultured bacterium | reverse complement strand
GTTTTCGACTACAGCTTCAATAACCCAATCAACCTCTGCCAAACGATCAAAATGCTGATCAAAGTTACCTAAAATGATCCGTCGTGCCATCTTTTCGGTAAACAAGATGGGCGGCGATAGCTTGAGCGCTTTCTTGAAGGATGCTTCGACAGCATCATTGGGTTTTCCATCTTTAGCAGGTAAATCGAGTAGATGCACGGTCAGACCCGCGTTGGCGAGATGGGCGGCGATCTGGCTTCCCATCACCCCGGCTCCCAAAACAGCGGCTGTACGGAATGGTTTTAACATCATGGAGAGAGTCTCCCTTTTGCTGAGGGTTATGAGCTAGCGGACTTGGAATCCTGAAACGATATGGGGCAAAGTTAAACTTGTAGAAAAGAGAACCCCAATCAAGCGATTAATGCGCGGTAGAGATTGGGCAAACGCCGGACAGGTTGCTGCAACCACAGGAGGATACTCTGAAGCATCCATCGGTGGTGAAGCATCAGTGGTTGCGAGTTCAGTTTTACTTACCTTTGTGGGTTTAGAGTCTCCGTCCCCATACAAAGCGCCAATTTCTGCCGCAAACGTGCGGTTGACCTGCATTCGGTTGATGCGTCCATCTGGGGTTAGCAGTCCGTTTTCGACTGTTAATGGCTGATTGAGTAGTTGAAAGCGTTTTACGGTTGCCCAGTACGGCAAGTGACAATTGGCGGTATCTACTAACGCTTGATAGAGAGCCAGAATATGAGGATGGCGAAGCAGAGTCTCAACCGGAAGATCAATGCCCACACCCAGAGCGTAACTGTGCAGAGCTTGTAAATCAGGCACAATCAGAGCTGCACAAAATTTTTGGGCTGAACCGATCGCTACCGCTTGCGCTACTAAAGGAGATTGTTGTAATTTCTCCTCAATCGGTTGCGGGGCAATATATTTTCCGGTTGCCAGTTTAAACAATGCTTTCTTTAAACCAGTGATTTGTAAAAAACCAGCCTCTGTAAAGGTGCCTAAATCACCTGTATGCAGCCAGCCTTGCTCGTCAAGTAGAGCGTTAGTAGCTTCTGGATTTTTGTAATAACCAGAGGTAATACAGGGGCCGCGCACTAAGATTTCTTGATCGGCGGCGATCGCAACTTCGACCCCAGCGATCGGTACACCCACGGTTCCGGCTCGGTTAAAAGTACCGCGATTACAACAAACAACAGCACTCGCTTGAGTTAAGCCATACCCATGTAGGATCGGTATCCCTGCGGCTGTAAACACGGTAGCTAACTCTGCCTTTAGCGCTGCTCCACCACAGATCACGTATTTAAGGCGACCAC
Organism: uncultured bacterium; assembly: GCA_966211855.1. Taxonomy (GTDB): domain Bacteria; phylum Cyanobacteriota; class Cyanobacteriia; order FACHB-46; family FACHB-46; genus CBIHQL01. Next base: position 8,416 of record CBIHQL010000115.1, on the reverse strand, counting down.
CCAAGAGCGATCGCCATTTTTCTAACACCAACCAATCGGCTACTTTCAAGGCTAAGGCGTAGAAGAAGTTAACTTTACCTCCTAACTCATAGTGTTGAGCTAGCCGCAGTGCCCAGGCAAAGATCAAGCGAGTTAAACCAAATTTTTCTTTACTCCCTTTTTCTAAAATCTTGCTATACAACTTTTCCAGCACGATCGGCACTGTCACTAGGATGGTAGGTTGCACCTCTTTGAGATGCTTCATAAAATGACTGGTGCTCGAAAAATAGATGCTATGCCCGTAGAGAATATGCCCATAGAGCATGGTTCGGGCCAGCACATGATTTAACGGCAGGAAAGATAAAACGGTTTCAGCGCTGCCACGTCTCAAATCAGCAATACCCGAAAAAGCGGCGATCGCATTCATTGAGAGATTTTCGTGGGTGAGCATCACGCCTTGCAAGTGAGCTGCTTCATCAGGGATATAGATGATCGTAGCGAGATCACTGGGTTTTAGCGTGGCTCGGAGTTGCTGAATTAACTCGTTTGTTTCCTGGCTTGTCCCCCGCTGTTGCACCTCTGCGAGCGAAAGGAGCTGAAGATCTTGAGAGAGAGTCTGCGGTGGCTCTACATGGGCTGGATGTAGAAACCTGGGAATGCACAGAGCTGTGGCTTCCGGAATTTCCGGTTGCTCACCCACTGCGGCCTCAGTCTGAACCTGATCTGACGGTTGTAACCACTGCGATCGCTTCTCTGCCCAGTCAACAGGCACATCCGCAACAATAATCTGTTGTAGATTCGGCGCCTCCCACAGATAAGGGGTGATCTGTGCTAACAGATCTAAATCAGAGATAATCAACGCCTTGGCTTCACTGTGACGCAACACAAAGATGATTTGTTCTAAGGTTTGCGTCAAATCAATGGGGACATCGACTAACCCTGCTGACAGGCAAGCGATGTCTACCAGACAGAAGTTGATATCGCTGAACATCAATAAAGCTACGCGATCGCCTGCCTCTAGCCCCAAACTCAGCAGCCCCAGTGCATAAGCTGTGGCAGTCGTGCGAAAGTCTTGGTGAGATAGCGATCGCCAACTACTGTCAGCCCAACGATTGAAGGCTTGGTGGTTAGGAGCCGTTTCACAAGCTTCGTCTAATAATGAGGGAATGGTGCGACCCAAAACCACCCTGCCTGAATCGGGAGGTGATTGGTATGTTTTTTGTATCTGTAACATCCTTACTTAGAAGAGTCGGGGCTCTTCCCCTCACAAATGGATAATAGCTAGCTGCTCCAAGACCTTCTTGTTTTAGTTGCTTATTTAGTCAGTCATGCACTCTGCTATTTCAAGCACCCTGCATTTTAATTTGATACGCCACCCTGAAAAATGAGGTCTGGATAAAGCCAAGAGCGACGAGCCGTTGCCAGTGCTCTAAGAACAAAAGATGCAAACTCAGAGAAAGAATTTAGATGCCGACTTTCTCCACCTGAGGTCTGCCTTATTGCCAGCGTCTCCTTTAAATTGGTAGTAATTAGCGGTTGTTTCTATATAGTTCGCGACTGTAGACGTGTTGCGCTTAACAGTCAGACTTAATAGATATCTAGATAATATTTAGTCTAGCCAGCAGAAGCCCAGTTCACCCATTTTTATACATTTCTTGAAAAAATGCGGTTATCAAAGTATCTTGATAAAAATTTTGTTAAGGCTAAAGGTTGCTATTTTAACTTGATCCCCAGTTGCTTTTCGTCCAAATGAGGGATGACTTATAGAGTAAAAAATATGGATTTCCGCGAAAACGCTAGCTTTAACGATGTTGATTAACACATTTAGCCTGGATTTTAAGGTATTAAGGCTACTGGGTAAGTACTTGCACTTAATCTGCAAGCAAGCTAAAAATTGTTCTAAGACGCTAGCGATCGCCTGACCTTAGCAATCAGTTTCTAAATGAACCTTAACACTGCTTTAGTCAGACGACTGCTGGTTTATGATCTCCACACAATCTCTTCTTGCAAGAAAATTAAATTGAAATCTATCGCAACAAATTTCATTTCCAAGGCTCAGAGAATTCTCAAGATCTCTTTGAAAATATCTGAGCCTCGGCCTATAGTTTCTAATTTTCTTTTTGCAAGAAAGCGCCGGTATCTACCGAGCGGGCTGCTGGGTATTGAACAAAATTTGCTAGTAGCGAACTGGGCAAAGCTCTAGTGCTGGGCAACTGGGAGTACCAACTAGATGCCGATCTAGCCACTGGTTTAGGTCGGTTAAAACGGGTTGGTAATCCATATCTACATAAAAGTCGTGGTAGCACTCAGGGTACTCATAGTGTTCTTTGTCAGAGAATAAAACCTTTTGGAAAAATTGACGGCTACTCTCAGGCAAAATGACTTCGTCTGCTTTGCCATGCAAGAGTAACAGAGGCACCCGTAAGTTAGAAGTATTTTGATAGATCCAATTCACTGTCGAGAAAAATTCTGTTGCGAGTCGAGCGCTGCCATACTCGTGTCGTAGAGGGTCTTGCAGATAGGCTGAGAGCATTGTGGGGTCACGAGAACCCAGTGTTGGGGAAACTCCTAACTTGAGGCTGAAGCGAGGCATGATGCCAGAAAGGAGCCACCCTAGGGCTAGTTTGCAGCGTGGAACTGCCACTCTACCTAACGCTGGGGCTGAGACTATTAACCCTTGCAAATTCTCAGGCGATCGCAGCGCATAGTCCAACACAATCGTGCCACCTAAACTATGTCCCCAGAGAAAACAGGGGCACACACAACCTGCCCGTTGAGTTTGTACGTATTGCAGAAAGGCCCGCAAATCTTCGCGAAACTCTGTCCAACTATCAATATGTCCCCGTTGACCGGGTGAGCGACCATGACCTCGCAGATCAAAGGTATAGACTTCATAGCTTTGGCCCACTAAATATTCGACAAACTGACCAAATAAATCACTATGGGCACCCAAACCATGCACCAAAACGACGACAGCTTGCACTAAACCTTCAGGATGCCAACTTTGATAGTAGAGGTTCAGCCCACCAAATCCTGGAAATTTTCCTTCGATATGTCTCATTGCCATGCTCCACAAACATGCGTATCCGACAGCGCTGTGGTTCGAGGCTGCAAGGGTTGAGAGCGATGATGAATCGTTTAAAGACGATTGCCGCTCCGATCAGCCAATAGCAGCCTTACTCCCACGGCTACCAATTGGGGAGCTTATTGCACCGGGCACTTCAGTTGTTAAAAGTCGAGCATCTATATTAACTAGTAGTATATCTGAGCCATTTACGAGTCGCACTAGTACCTTCCGGTAGAAGTTGTTCTAGCGGGTGGCTGGTTTAACTCACAACTCCCCGACATTCACCAAACCCAATGCGACGGTAACCCGAGCGATCACAATACCCTCGGAAGATCACCTCGTCTCCTGCAACTAAGAAAGATCGAGTTTCTCCAGTCGGTAGAGTCAAAGGCTGAGCACCGCGCTGGGTGATTTCTAAGAGACACCCTTGTGACCCCGGTGCCGCCCCCGAAACGGTGCCGCTAGCCAGCAAATCAGCAGGGCGGAGATTACAGCCATTGCTCGCATGATGAGTCAGCATTTGCGCAAGAGTCCAATACATATCTTTAAATGACCCGTGACTGACTTTGACGGGAGCCATCTTTGCTTGACGCATTTGAGCCGAGTGCAAAAGAACTTCTAGGGTGATCTCAAAGCCTCCTTGCTGGCGATCGCGGGCAGAATTTAAGTAAGATAACGGCTCTGGATCAGTTTCAGGTCGAGAGAACGCAGGGCAACGAAACGGAGCTAAGGCTTCTAAAGTTACCACCCACGGAGAAATGGTAGTCGCAAAATTTTTGGCGAGAAACGGCCCTAACGGTTGATATTCCCACGCTTGGATATCTCTGGCAGACCAATCGTTGACTAAACAAAGACCAAATAAATAAGTTTCGGCTTGGTCAATGGCGATCGCCTGCCCTAGAGGATTGCCAACTCCTACCAGAGCACCCACTTCCAGTTCATAGTCCAACATCTGCGTGGGGCCAAAGGTCGGTGCCGCAGCATCTGGCAACTTGCGCTGTCCCTGAGGACGATGAATTGAAGTACCACTGACAACGATTGAAGAAGCGCGACCGTGATAGGCGATCGGCACATATTTATAGTTGGACAAGAGGGGGTTGTCGGGTCGAAATAACTTGCCAACATGAGTCGCGTGAAAAATTGAGGCATAAAAGTCGGTGTAGTCGGCGATCGCGGCAGGCAACAACATCTCAGCCTCAGCCATCGGTAATAAAATCGCCTGGTTCACGCTCGGCTGCTGCCCGACTCGCAATAAATGGCTCAGGTGTAGGCGCAAGGTTGAGATTGCCGCATTACCCAAGGCCATCAGTAAATTGAGGTTAGGAGCCACACAAGCGCTGCGTAAGTCACCAGAGAGCGCTGCCAATAACCCCAACTCTTGACACTGAAACAAATCGAGAATCTGGTCACCGATCGCCACGCCAATTCGAGGCAATTCTGTACTGTCGCGCCTGCGAAACACTCCTAACGGCAAGTTTTGAATTGGGAAGTCGGTGTCGGGTTGATTGGCAGATTCGACCCAACTGCGCAGATTGGGGTCGTGAGTCGTGTTGGTAGGGGCAGACATGGGCAACTAAAACTCCACAGCCTGTAAATCAGCAATCGGTTCGGTAAACGAGCAAGAGCCAAAAGCGCGAAAGAACTGCTGGCGAGTCTTGGCTAACTCATCCAAGCCGAGCGATCGCTGGTTCCAGTAAACCGCCTCATCTGTAAACTGAAATCTACCGCTAGAGTCTTCTTGCAAAAGTGCGATCGCTTCTGCCAAGGTGATTTTATTTGTATAAAGAAACGCAGCCACCAAGGTCACATTCAAAAAGCCGTGCATTCGTGCCCTTGCACTATCGGGTTCGTAGGTGAGGCGATAGTCCCCCGGAAACAAATGATGTAAACCCGCTGTGGCTTTGAAAGGAAGTGGCGCTTGAGCACAGATATCAATAAACTGATAGACTTGGGCAACCGTAGGAAACGCGGCGGCAGTCACCCCACCCATCCGAATTTTAGCGGCGGCTTGTTTTGCTTGTAGCACAGGTATATAGAGATCTAAATCTGCATCGACTGGAATTTCAAAAAATGCTTCTACCCCAGCAGGTAGATCGAGGTCAGCAATCTGCTCCGGTGACAAAGAGGGAAATTCCAACGCCTCAATCGCGATCGCCTCGTGTTGAAAGCTCCGAACTTGCTCAAGACCTGTAGCTAAATCACCAGAGATAATCAGACTCAACGACCAAGCTGCCTGTTCTCTCCGCAATTGATGGGCTAGGGGGGCAAAAGCTGCGGTATTGAGCAACAAACTACAAAAATCTTCTAATTGGGCGATCGGTAAAATTAACCGTCCCAGCATCCAAGCGTGGGGGGATGCCCAATATTCAGCATAGTTTGTGGTTACCGTGGGCAGATCTAACTGAGCTGGAGGAAACAGCCCTGCGTAGTCGGCGATCGCGGAGAAAAGCACTTTAACCGATGCCAGCATAGGGGTTTATCTCTCCGAAGATTAACCTTGAGGCAGACCCAAAATTAAAAACTATAATCTTACTATAGGCTTATTAGGTGAAAATATAGCCAACCTATGAGAGTTGCATCAACCATTTTACAAGGGTTGTGAGCTGCTCATCGTAGTATTCTTTGCTGCTAAGAATATATAGTTTTTGGGGTAAGGCGTAAAGAATCAAGGGCTGTAACAACAACAGCCAGGAGAAATCTCCATGAGTGATATTTGCTCAATTAAGAAGTTTGATCATTTAGAGTTTTATGTTGGGAACGCCAAGCAAGCAGCGAGCTTCTATACTCATTGCTTTGGTTTTACCCCCATTGCTCAACGTGGGTTGGCGACAGGTAGCCGTGACATCACTTCCTATGTATTGCGGCTTGCTGATATCTGCTTTGTCTTGAGTACAGCTCTCCATCCCAGTCATCCCATTGCTCAAAAGGTTCTGAGACACGGCGATCATGCTGCAGTGATTGCGGTAGAGGTAACAGATGCTGAGAAAGCTCTTTGGCAAGCCACCTCACGAGGAGCACAAGCAGCGATCGCGTTAACCGAAGAAACAGATGAACACGGGACTTTTCGCTACGCTGCGATTCACATCTACGGAGATACACTCCTAAAGTTTGTCGAGCGTCACGCTTACACTGGCAATTTTGCTCCTGGTTTTCAGCCTATCTCTACTGATTCCACCAAACCTAGCTCAGGTTTAACCGCGATCGATCATGTCGTCGCGAATGTGGAGTATGGGGCGATGGATCGCTGGGTGCAGTTCTTTGCCGAAACACTTGGCTTTGAGATGTTAGTGCATTTTGATGATCAAGCGATTTCGACCGAATACTCAGCCTTAATGTCAAAAGTTATGCGCGATCGCACAGGCAAGATTAAACTGCCGATTAATGAGCCTGCTGCGGGTAAACATAAATCTCAAATTGAAGAGTTTTTAGACTACCATCAGGGGCCAGGAATTCAACATATTGCCCTCACCACTCCTGACATTATTGAGACAGTAACGCGGCTAAAACAGGCAGGGGTTGAGTTTCTGCAAACACCTCCTAGCTACTATCAAAATTTGAGCGATCGCATTGGTGTGATTGAGGAGCCAATCGAGGAATTAGCAAAACTCGGTATTTTAATCGATCGCGATGAAGAAGGATATCTGCTGCAAATCTTTACTCAACCCGTGCAAGACCGTCCCACGCTGTTTTTTGAAGTGATACAGCGGCACGGTGCTCAAGGGTTTGGTGAAGGCAACTTTAAAGCTCTGTTTGAAGCGATCGAGCGCGAACAATCTCTACGCGGAAATCTTTAAGAGATTTCACCTTTTATGACTTACTACTATCAATTAGGTGAGATTCCCCACAAACGACATACTCAATTTCGTCAACCCGATGGCTCGTTATATCACGAAGAGCTAATCAGTGTTCATGGCTTCTCAGGGGCACAATCTCTGCTCTACCACTTGCGTCCTCCCACTCAGGTCTATAAAGTCATCGCACATCAAGCTGTAGAAGTTGCCTATGAAGCACCCGGAGCCTTACGGCATCGGCACTTACAAACCGCTCAAACACCTGCTGGGGGAGATGCGATCGCGGCTCGAATTCCGTTAATGGGCAACTCTGATGTTTGCATTTCTGTTGCTCGCCCCACTGAAACGATGTCCTACTGGTATCGATGCGCCCAAGGTGATGAACTCATTTTTATCCATCAGGGGCGAGGGATATTAGAGAGCCAGTATGGCATCCTGCACTATAGACCAGGTGATTATTTAGTCATTCCCACAGGGGCGCTCTGGCGAATTTTACCCGATGCAGATACACCACAACAAATGCTGGTGATTGAAGCTCTGGGGCATGTGGAACCTCCTCAGCGTTATCGTAACCACTACGGTCAGTTTCTAGAGCATGCACCCTACTGTGAGCGAGATATCCGCCCACCTGCTGAGTTAAAGCCTCATGATGAAACTGGAGAATTTGCCGTTCACATTAAAGCTCAAGGCTATGTGACCCGCTACCTCTATCATCACCACCCCTTGGATGTTGTCGGTTGGGATGGTCATCTCTATCCTTACGCTTTAAATATTCAAGATTTTGAGCCAGTTACAGGTCGCATTCACCAACCTCCACCGGTGCATCAGACGTTTTCGGGGCCGCAGTTTGTCATCTGTTCCTTTGTACCACGTTTGTTTGATTACCACCCCTTAGCAATTCCTGCACCTTACAACCACTCCAACGTTGATTCTGATGAGGTGATCTACTACGCGGCTGGCAACTTTATGTCTCGTCGCGGCATTGAGGAAGGGTCAATCACTGTCCACCCCAGCGGTATCCCCCACGGGCCGCATCCAGGCACCTATGAAGGCTCGATCGGTAAAGAACGCACCGATGAGCTAGCCGTGATGATCGATACTTTTCGCCCTCTAAAACTCACGACCCAAGCAGCTCAGTTTGAAGACCTCAACTATCTCTATAGCTGGAATTCCTAGTTTCTCACTCAACTCCGCTTCGTAGGAGAACCTTATGATCACCACAGACTTAGAACCGACTTCTCGCCACCCGACGCTCTCCCATCGCATCCAAGAACGGTTGCGCCAAGGCCAGCTCACACCTGAGCAAGTGCAGGATTTTGCAGAGTTTTTAGAACAGGTCGATCATAGCTTTCTGCATTACCCGATCATTACCCACAATGCTTATACGGCCTGGTTCCAAAAAGGAGAAGCGACTGATGTAGAATTGCGGCATTTTATTAAACAATTTTCGGTGTTCTCCAACCAATTTTTGATTGCAGCATTACAAAAAGAGATCAACGCCCCGACCTTAGCTCAATCGCGTGCCAGTCGAGAGATTTTGCTGAATGAACTCGGCGTAATTTATCGGAGGTTAGACGGA